>DATEVP010000414.1:0-20640 GCA_035258465.1 Hyphomicrobiaceae bacterium | reverse complement strand
CGGAAGTAGCAAGTTGTAGGTTGCCGTGTGGCTATTGGAATTCCTGATCCTCGCCGGCGTGGCGTGGGCCGGCTACGTGGGCGCGGCGGGATGGTGGCTGCTCGCCGGCGCCGCGGCCATGACGGTGGCGGCCTGGGGGCGCAAGATCAGACTCTTGCGGCAGCACCCGCAGGTGCCGCTCAGCACCAAGATGACGACCTATCTGATCGTCAGCATCGGCATCAATCTCGGCTTCGCCATCGCCGCGCTGATCGCCGGCCGCTTTGCCCGGTGGTGGCTTGCGGTTTGACGGCGCGGTCACCCCACCAGCACGGCGATGCGGTGCATCGGGTTGGCGCCGTAGCCTTGCGGGTTCCAGTTGCCGGCGATGTGGGGCTGCGACTTGCCGTTGGCGTCGGTCGCGCGCACCCAGATCTCGTAATAGCCCTCGCTCGGCAGGGGGACGCTCGCCGTCCAGCGCCGCCAGTCGTAGCGATTCTTGAGCGGGGCCAGCACGGTGCGCAGCCAGGTGGCGCCGAAATCGATCGACACCTCGACGCGCTGCACGTCGACGTCGCCGGCCCAGGCCGCGCCTCTGAGTTTGAGCTCCTTGGTGCCCGCCGGATACCTCGTGCCGTTGGCGGGACTGGTCAGGATCGAGCGCACCGGCATCGATTCCAGGATCTTGAAGTTGGCATCGTCCGCCTTGCTGCCGGGCACCATCGGCTTGATGGCGACCCGATAGGAGGTGCCGAGCATGCCCTGGCCGTCGTGCACCTTGTCGCGGATGGTGATCTTGGAGAGCCACTTGTGCGAGGCGGAGCCCGGCCAGCCCGGGTGGATGAGGCGCAGCGGCCCGCCGTGGATGTTTTCCAGCGGCCTGCCGTTCATGCCCCACACCAGAAGGCTGTGCGGCTCCATCGCCTTGCGGATCGGCACGCCGCGCGACAGCGGCTCGCGCCTGGGATCGCCGGAAAGGTGCATATCCGTGCCGGTGTTGGCAGTGTGGACAGCCGTCGCCCGCAGGCCCACCGCTCTGAGGAGATCGCCCAGCGGGACGCCCGTCCATTCGGCGCAGCCGGCGCCGCCGTTGGTCCACTGGTCGCCGTCCGCCTGAGGCGTGAAGAACGAGCGGCCGTTGCCGGCGCACTCCAGCACCATGCGATAGGTCCTGGGCTGGGAGCGCCTCTTGAGCTCCCCCAGGGTGATCTCGAAGGGCTTGCTGACCTCGCCGTCGATGGTGAGCTTCCAGGCATCCGGCTCGGCCGCGGCTTCCGGGATCCGGCCGTTGTTGCGGATGAAGAATTTCGCCGTCGGCGTCGTGTCGTCGTCGAGCAGCTGCTCGGGCGTCTCGGCCACCAGCGGCTTGTCGCCGAGCACGATGAGGCCGCCATCCTTGCCGGGAAAGTCGAGCTTGCGCGGCGCGGTGGCCGTTTCGGCCGCGCTCTCGTTGCGCGTGTCCTGCGCGAGCGCGGCCGGGATCAGGCCACCCGGCATGCTGGCGGCAAAGACGATCGGCCCGCCCACGGCAACGCTCATGGCAGCGATGCCGGCACCGCCCACGAACCCGCGCCGCGACAGATCGGTTCTACGGCCGAACAGGATGGCGTCCGCCCGCTCCGGGTCGTGCGCGTAAAGCTCCTCGATCGACCGTTCCGTCCTGCCCATCGCGGCTCCTCCACCAGTTTTGTTATCCACGCGCGGCTGGATGGCGGGATTATGCAGAAGGCAACGCAGTTCTCAATGCGCGCGCGAGCAGGACCGGCGCCTTTCATGTTCGGCAAAGGACCAGTTTCAGGCGATTTCGCTCGGCGCGAACCGATACTTGCGCGAGCAGAACTCGCAGGTCACGGCGATGTCGCCGTCGGGCTCGCACATGTCTTTCAGCTCGTCGGCGCCGAAGCGGCGCAGGTAACCGTGGATGCGCTCGCGCGAGCACCGGCATGCCGCCTCGAGCGCGCTGGGCGGCGTCACCCGCACGCCTTCCTCGTGGAAGAGCCGGTAGAGCAAGACCTCGGGGGGGAGCATCGGATCGAGCAGCTCGTGGTCCTCCACCGTCGCCGCGAGATGCCGCGCGCGGTTCCAATTCTCCTCGTCGTCTTCCAGATCGGTGTCTGCCGGCCGCTGACCGCCCTCGCGCGGCAGCTGCTGGATCATCAGCCCGCCGGCGCGCCAGCTCCAGGACGGCCGGTCCCCGCCGCCGCGGGGCCCGTAGTGCCTGGCGACGGCGAGCCGGATGAAGGTCGGCAGCTGCTCGGATTGCCGGAAATAGGTGTGGGCGGCGTCCACCAGCGGCTCATGCTCGAGCGGCACGACGCCCTGGTAGCGGTTCTTGTCATCGCCGGGATCGATGGTCATGGCGACGTGGCCCTTGCCGAGAAGGGCGCCCTGGTCGCCGCGACCCTTGGTTTCGGCGAGCCGCGCGTCGGTCTTGTCGAAGCTGGCGTAGCCGCGCAGCTTGCCGGGGGCCACGAAATCGGCGACGAGGAAATCGAGCGCACCGTCGGTCTTGGTCTGCAAGATGAGCTTGCTCTCGGACTTCAAGGCGGTGCCCAGCATGGCCGTGAGCGCCAGCGCCTGGCCGAGCGCATGGCTCACCGGCTCCGGGTAGGCGTGCCGCGACAGGATGGTGTCGACGACCCGGCCCAGCCGGATGACGCGGCCGACCACGTCGGACTTCACCGTGCGAAACGGCAGCACGAGATCGTCGTCCGGCAGCGCCAGGCTTCTCGCGTCATCGGTGCGCAGCATTCAATCAACCCCGAGGCACCACGCCAGGATCGCCTTCTGCGCGTGGAGCCTGTTCTCAGCTTCATCCCACACGATGGACTGCGGCCCATCGATCACGGCCGCCGACACCTCGTGGCCCCGGTAGGCCGGCAGGCAGTGCATGAAGATGGCGCCGCGGGCTGCTTTCTTCAACAGGGCCTCGTCCACCGCATAGGGGCCCAGCAGCTGCTTGCGCCGCGACGCCTCGGCATGCTGGCCCATGGAGACCCAGGTGTCGGTGACGACGCAATCGGCCCCCGTCACGGCCTCCACCGGATCGTCGGTGAGCTCGATCCTGCCGCCCTCGCGCCGGGCCCAGTCGAGGATGGCCTTGGCCGGGTTGAGCTGCGGCGGGCAGGCGAGCGTCAAGGCGAAGCCGAGGCGGGCGGCCGCCTGGATCCAGGACGCCGCCACGTTGTTGCCATCGCCCGTCCAGGCGATCCTGCGCCCCTTGATCGGCCCCTTCGCCTCCTCGAAGGTCATGATGTCGGCGACGATCTGGCAAGGGTGCGTGCGGTCGGTCAGCCCGTTGATGACCGGCACGGTGGCATGCTCGGCAAGCTCGGTCAGCGTCTCGTGCTTGTTGGCGCGGATCATGATCACGTCGACATAGCGCGAGAGCACCTTGGCGGTGTCGGAGAAGGGCTCGCCCCGGCCGGTCTGCAGGTCGGCTTGGTTGAGCGCAATCGTCTGGCCGCCGAGCTGACGCATGGCCACGTCGAAGGACACGCGCGTGCGCGTCGACGGCTTCTCGAAGATCAGCATGAGCACGGCCGCGTCGATGCCGGCGGGCTTGAGCTTCGCCGGCACGCGCTTGCCCGCCTTCTTCATGGCATGGCCCATGTCGATGATGCGCCTGAGCGTGCCGGCGTCGATGCGATCGATATCGAGAAAATGCCGAGGTGCCATGGCCGCGCGGGCCTCTTGCCGACAGGCCGATCACGCGGCGGGCTTGGCCACGCGTCGCAGCGCGGCCGACAGGCGGTTCACCGCCTCGGCGATCTCGCCTTCGGTGACGTTGAGCGGTGGCAGCAGGCGCACCACGTTCTCGCCGGCACCGACGGTGAGCAGCTTCTCCGCCACGCAGGCGTTGACGACGTCGCCCGACGGCGGCTTGACCTTGATGCCGGCGAGCAGGCCGCTTCCCCGCACCTCCTCGATCAGGTCCGGGTTCTCGTCCTTGACGCGGGCGAGCTGCTGCTTGAGGCGCAGCCCCAGCTCCTGGACGCGGGTGAGAAAGCCGGGCTCGAGGATGACATCGAGCACGGCCATGCCGACCGCGGTGCCGAGCGGATTGCCGCCGAAGGTGGAGCCATGGGTGCCGGCCACCATACCCTTGGCCGCCTCGTCGGTGGCGAGCACCACGCCCAGCGGGAACCCGCCACCGATCCCCTTGGCGACCGCCATCACGTCCGGCGTGATGTCGGCCCACTCGTGCGCGAACAGCTTGCCGGTGCGGCCCATGCCGCATTGCACCTCGTCGAGGACGAGCAGGAGACCGTGCTCGTCGCACAGGCGGCGCAGGTCCTTCAGCCACTGGATGGCGCCGACGCGGATGCCGCCTTCGCCCTGGATCGGCTCGACCATGATGGCCGCCGTCTCGGGACCGATGGCCGCTTCCACGGCATCGAGGTCGTTGAAGGGCACGAGATCGAAACCGGGGGCCGGCTCGCCGAAGCCCTCGAGGTACTTCTCGTTGCCGGCGGCGGCGATGGTCGCCAGCGTGCGGCCGTGAAAAGCGCCCTTGAAGGTTATGATGCGCCAGCGCTCGGGATGGCCGCTGGCGAAGTGATAGCGCCGGGCGACCTTGATGGCGCCCTCGCAGGCCTCGGCGCCGGAATTGCAGAAGAACGCCTTGTCGGCGAACGTCGCCTGACACAGCCGCTCGGCGAGGCGCTCCTGGTTGCCGATGCGGTAGAGATTGGAGGAGTGCCAGAGCTTCTGCGCCTGCTCGGTCAGGGCCGCGACCAGCTTGGGATGGGCGTGGCCGAGCGCGTTGACCGCCACCCCGCTGCCGAAGTCGAGGTAGCGCTCGCCGCTCTTGGCGATCAGCCAGGCGCCTTCCCCGCGCTCGAACACGATGTTCTGGCGCGCATAGGTCGGCATGACGGCGGGAGACGGGCCGGCGGGTGCGGGCTTGGAGGCAGCCAACTTTGGTTTGCTCTTGGAGCCGGCTTTGCCGGCGTGGGCGGAAGACGTGGACATGGCAAGACCTATCTTGCTTGGCGGAAAAAGAAAAAGCCGCGCTCAAGCGCGGCGGTGATCAGGACCCGTGAATGGGTGCGTCATCGCAGCCGCGCAAGCCTGCGTACCAAGCGACGTCGCATGGTGATCGGATAGGTCATGGAAACCTTATGCGGCCGGCGGCGGGGCCTGTCAATGGCGACAGCGGCCGCTGCCCCTCGCACGCGAACAAGAAGGCCGGGCGCGGCCATCGCGGCACCCGGCCTCCTCCCCCGCTGCCTTGCCAACGCCCTCATTGACAAAGCATATCGGTGTCAGACGGCGACCTTCTCCGCGGCCGCCGGCGCAGGTTCGGTGACGGCCGGCGCGGACGGCGGCGGGACGGACTGGACGACGACGAGGGGCTCGTGCACCTCGCGGTCGCGGCGGCGCGGTTGCGGCGGCTGGAAGGCGCGCCGGGCGTGAGGCTCGCAATAGGGCAGGCCTGTCACTTTCTTCTTGCCGCAGAAGTGGAAGTCGCTCATCTGCGGGTCGCCGATCGGCCAGCGGCAGCAGGTCTCGGTGAGCGTCTGGATGTATTTGCGCTCGCTGAGCGGGATCACCAGCTCCTCCGCCGGCGGCGTGTAGGGCTCCGTGTCGCCCAGGTAGAGCTGGCGCAAGGCGGAGCTGCCGATGTTGGCAAAGCGCGGCTTCATCAGGCGCTTGCCCACCTGGTTTCGCGCCCGCGGCCGGTGCGACTTCATGCGCGAGGTGGTGGCCCGGCCCGACAGGCCCAGGCGATGCACCTTGCCGATCACGGCATTGCGGGTCACCCCGCCCAATCGGCCGGCGATCTGGCTTGCGCTCAGACCATCGGCCCACAGTTTCTTCAAGAGGTCGACCCGCTCGTCGTTCCAGGCCATGCCCTGGTTCTCCCGATGTGCTCGACGGCGGAATCCGGGCGTGGCTCGCGCAGATTCCGGCCTGTTACGGACCGACGCGGCGAAGACGTTCGGAGCGCGCAGATGCGCGCACGAACGCCGTTAGCCAGATCGGCCGACGATCAACGCGAGACTGGTGATGACGCTGGACTTGGGGACTTACGCGCAATTCTCGGAAAACTCGGGCGCACTACGGTGCGCTATACGCGTTCGGCGGGGCGATTACTTGAAACAAGCCGCCCATGGACACTGGGGCCGCTACGTCCCAACCGACGGGCCGGACACTACTTGGCCGCAGTGCAGGCCTCAAGCGTCGCTTGCGATGACGGACGGCGAGGCGCGCGCGCAGTGACGTATTCGCCACACTTCAACTGGACAAGATGTGGATTGCGGGGATGGAGTGCAGCCGCAAGCCGGCTATGCCGCACGTCCGGCGGGGCGGTCCTCGAAGGCGTAACCGGCGCCGCGCACGGTGCGAATGGGATCGCTGTCGGCGCCGCGGACCAGCGCCTTGCGCAGGCGGCCCACGTGCACGTCGACCGTGCGCCCGTCGATATAGGCGTCGCGCCCCCACACGCCGTCGAGCAGCTGCTGGCGCGACAGCACGCGGCCGGAGTTCTCCATGAAGAAGGCAAGCAGGCGGAACTCGGTCGGCCCCAGGCGCACCTCGCGCTCGCGGCGCGTGACGCGGTGCGCGCTCCGATCGAGCACGATCTCGCCGGCGCGCAGGACATCGGCGATCCTGGCCGGGGCGGCGCGGCGCAGCAGGGCCTTCACGCGGGCCATCATCTCAGGCACCGAAAACGGCTTGACCACGTAGTCGTCGGCGCCGGTCGCAAGCCCCCGCACCCGATCGCCCTCCTCGCCGCGGGCGGTCAGCATCAGGATCGGCAGGGTGCGCGTGGCATCGCGCCGCCGCAGCCTGCGGCAGAGCTCGATGCCGGAGAGGCCGGGCAGCATCCAGTCGAGGACGACGAGGTCGAAGTGGTCCTCCTCGACCAGCATCTCGGCTTCCTCGCCGGTGGCCGCGACGGTGGCGCGGAAGCCCTCCGCCGCCAGATTGTAGCGCACCAGCTCGGCAATGGCCGCCTCGTCCTCGACCACGAGGACGTGTGGCGCCGACGTGGCCGGCAAGGCAGTCATAGGCTGCTCATTCCTTGCGTATCAGGGTGGAGCTGGTGTCGTCACCCTTGGGGCGGTCGTCGGCGAGCGCCGTGCCGTGCACGAGGTAATAAACGTTCTCAGCGATGTTGGTGGTGTGATCGCCGATGCGCTCGATGTTCTTGGCGCCGAACAGCAGATGGGTACACAGGCCGATATTGCGCGGGTCCTCCATCATGTAGGTCAAGAGCTCGCGGAACAGCGAGTTGAACATGGCATCGATGCGCTCATCGGCCCGCCACACGGCCAGCGCCTTGTCGGTATCGCGCGCGGCGTGGGCGTCGAGCACGTCCTTGAGCTGGCGCAGCGCCAGCTCGAGCATGTGCTTCAGGCCCGTCATCAGCGGCTTGGGGTGGTTCTCGCCGGAGACGGCGAGCGCGCGCTTGGCGATGTTCTTGGCAAGGTCGCCGATGCGCTCCAGATCGCCGGCGATCTTCAACACCGTCATGATGTGGCGCAGGTCGTTGGCCATGGGCTGGCGCCGGGCGATCATCAGGATGGTCTGCTCCTGCAGGTCACGCTCCAGCGCGTCGACGGCCCGGTCGCTGGCGACGGCGGCTTCGGCGAGCTTGGGGTCACGCCGCTCCAGCGCATCGAAGGCCTGCGCCAGCTGGCGCTCGGCGAGCCCGCCCATCTGCGCGATCTTCTTGTCTAGGAGCTGCAGCTCCTGGTCGAAGGATTTGACGATATGCTCGTTCATGGCGTTCTGCTCTCGGGTTCAGCCGCTAGCCGAAGCGGCCCGTGATATAGTCCTGCGTGCGCTTGTCCTTGGGGGCGTTGAAGATGGCCTCGGTCGGCCCCTCCTCGACCAGCTCGCCCAAATGGAAGAAAGCCGTGCGCTGCGACACACGGGCGGCCTGCTGCATGGAGTGCGTGACGATGACGATCGTATAGGTTTCCGCCAGCTCCTCCATGAGCTCCTCGATCTTGGCCGTGGCGATCGGGTCGAGAGCGGAGCAGGGTTCGTCCATCAGGATGATCTCCGGCTCGACGGCAATTGCGCGGGCGATGCACAGGCGCTGCTGCTGGCCGCCGGAAAGCCCGGTGCCCGAGTCCAGCAGCCGGTCCTTCACCTCATCGAACAGACCGGCGCGCTTGAGACTCGAGGCAACGATATCGTCCAGCTCCGCCTTGCTCCGCGCCAGGCCGTGGATGCGCGGCCCATACGCGACGTTCTCGTAGACGGACTTGGGAAACGGGTTCGGCTTCTGAAACACCATGCCGACGCGCGCACGCAGCTGCACCACGTCGAGCTTGGGGTCGTAGATATCCGCGCCGTCAATCTCGATCGTGCCGGTGACGCGGCAGGTCGGGATCGTATCGTTCATCCGATTGATGCAACGCAGGAACGTGGACTTGCCGCAACCAGATGGGCCAATGAACGCCATCACCGCGTGCTCGGGAATGTCGACCGACACATCCTTGAGCGCCTGCTTCTCGCTGTAGAAGACATTGACGTCGCGGGCTACCACCTTCACCTTTTTCGAAGGGGCCGGGATCGCGGAAGCTTCCTCGGTGAAGGCTTTTTGCACGGCCATGTCCATTGCAGACCTTTCCCAACGCGCCTACCAGCGGCGCTCGAACTTCTTGCGCAGCCAGATCGCGATGCCGTTCATGGCGAACAGGAACATGAGCAGCACCATGATCGCGGCCGCCGTCTTGTACTGGAAGGCAGGCTCGGGCAGATCCGACCACAAATAGATCTGCACCGGCAGGACGGTCGCAGCCTCAGTCAGGGTCTTCGGCACGTCGACGATGAAGGCGACCATGCCTATCATCAGCAGTGGCGCGGTCTCGCCGAGCGCGTGGGCCATGCCGATTATGGCACCGGTCATGATGCCGGGCACCGCCAGCGGCAGGATGTGATGCAACACGGCCTGCTGGTGCGAGGCGCCGACACCGAGCGCGGCTTCCTTGATCGACGGCGGCACGGCTTTCAGGGCGGCGCGCGCCGCAATGATGATGGTCGGCAGGACGAGCAGCCCCAGCACGAGCCCGCCGACGAGCGGAGCCGAGCGCGGCAGCCCGAAGAAATTGAGGAACATAGCGAGGCCGAGCAGGCCGAAGACGATAGAGGGCACCGCCGCCAGGTTGTTGATGTTGACCTCGATCAGGTCGGTGAGGCGGTTCCTCGGCGCAAACTCCTCCAGATAGATGGCGGCGAGAACACCGATCGGCAGGCACAGCACCAGAGTTACGAGCAGCGTCAACGCACTGCCCGTGAGCGCGCCGCGGATGCCCGCCAGCTCCGGCTCGCGGCTGTCGCCGCCGACAAAAAACAGCGTGTTGAAGCTCGCCTCGACCGCGCCCAGTGTCTTGAAGCGCTCGAGGAACGCGACTTCCTGGTCGGTCGCCTTGCGATTGCTCTCGGCCGTTTCGTACGTGACGATCTTCCAGTCGCCGGGTTGGGCATCGGCTCGAGAACCAAGTGGCAGCAAGACCTCACCAGTGATCCCCATGTCGCCCAGCTTCGTAATCTTCACGAGGCCGCCGTTGATCGCCACCAGGAGACTGGGCACGTTGCTGTCGAGCGCTTCCTCGACCTTGGGCTGCTCCACGCGGGCGCGCAAGGCCGCCGCCTCCTCGTGAAGCTCCTTGATCCGGTCGGCAAGACTGGCCGACCCGAACCGCTGCAGCCGATTGGCCTCCGCTGTGAGCAGGCTTGCCCGCTCGCCGAGCCCCCTTTTGATCGCGACGAGGTTCTCGGCAAAGTCGTTGGAGGAGACCAGGATCGTGATTTCCCCGCTGGTGCCGCTCGGCGTTGCGATTCCGCGCCCCGACCGCTCGGTGATCGGGGTGCCCACGCCCGTACCCTTGAAATAGAGATCGGCGTTGGCTGAGAGCAGCAGCGGGACCTTTACCGTCCGACCGATGAGCGTGGGGTCGGCGACGATCATGCTCGCCAATCGATTGGCGGCACCCGCGCTCAACAGGCGCGTCAGCGTCTTCTCGGCGCTGCGACTCTCGATGTTCGGGATCGCTGCCTTGAGCGCATCACGCATCACGGGAAAATAGTCCGCGCCCCGTATTGCGACAGGGTCGGTCCGCACTTGCTGGTCCACCAGGTCCGCGGGCACCGCCACATCGAGCACCAATGCGTGCTGGGTGAAGGCAGGCAAACCTTTCCTCACGATGTCGGCGATCAGCGCGACAAGAAACACGCCGGCCACGGCCAGCGCAACGAGACCATAGGCCCGGAAGCGCGCCTCGGCCCGGTAGCGCCGGCGCACGCGAGCCTGTGCTGCGCCCGAGGTCAGATCCACGCGACGCCTCAGAGTAATCGGCGGGGAGGCGAAAACGTCAGTCATATTGCTATCGGTACCTGCGCACGACTTGAAGCGCGATGATATTCAGCAGCAGCGTCACGAAGAACAGAACGAAGCCGAGCGCGAAGGCTGCAAGCGTCTTGGCGCTGTCGAATTCCTGGTCGCCGACGAGGATCGTCTTGATCTGCACCGTTATGGTGGTGACGGCCTCGAGCGGATTGAAGGTCAAATTCGCGGCCAGGCCCGCAGCCATGACGACGATCATGGTCTCGCCGATGGCCCGGCTGATGGCAAGCATGAAGGCAGACACGATGCCGGGCAGCGCGGCCGGCAGAACCACCCGCTTGATGGTCTCGGACCGGGTCGAGCCGAGCGCATAGGCGCCGTCGCGCAGCGACTGCGGCACGGCATTGATCACGTCGTCCGACAGCGAGGAGATGAACGGGATGACCATCATCCCCATCACGAGGCCGGCGGCGAGCGCGCTCTCGGACGCGACGTTCAGGCCGAAATATTCGCCCCAGCCGCGGATATGCGGAGCAACGGTCAGCGCAGCGAAAAAGCCGAGCACGACCGTAGGGATGCCCGCCAGGACCTCCAGGATAGGCTTGGCGAACGCTCGGAAGCGATGTGTGGCGTACTCCGACAAATATATCGCGGAGAAGAGGCCGAGCGGACCGGCCACGCAGATGGCGATGAACGTTATCAACAGCGTTCCGGTGAGCAGGGGAATGAAGCCGAAGGCAGCCCTGATGTCGCCCTGGTCGGCACGCAGCGCCTCCTGCGGGTTCCACTCCGTGCCGAACAGGAAGTCGAAGACCCCGGGCTTGCCTCTGAGGTGCGGGTCGAAAAAGAAGCGATAGGTCTCCGTCGCTACCGAGAGCACGATGCCGACGGTCGTCAGAACGGCGACTGCGGCGCAGATGAGGAGCACGACCGTGACGAAGCGTTCGACATGGTTGCGCGCGCGGAACGGCTTGCTGATCAATGCGGCGCAACAACCGGCCGCCATCAACGCCGAGAGAAGGCCCAGGCCGAGGACGGACCAGCTCCCGGTCGAAATCGTGCGACCGTAGGCTTCGGCCGCCTCCTTCAGCGTTTCGCTCGCCTGACCCGAGTACTGGCCGACCGAGAGGTTGATCGCATCGCGCAGCGCCGAACCGCGCGTGAGGGCATCGCTCTGGATGTCGGGTGGAAAGGCAGCCGAGGCATTCGCCTCCGCCAGCTTGGCGACGAGGGGCGCACCAACGGCATAGACAACCAGCATGGGCGCAAGTATTCCGCAGGCGACGAACAGCCCGTGATAGGCGGGAAGCGAATGCAGACCCACGTAGTCGTCGCCGGCCACGGCCAGTGCGCGCGAACGGCCAACAAAGAAGCCCGCAGCCACCAGGGCTGCAAGCGCCAGGAAATACAAGCCGGCCATGTCAGCCCCGCTCGGCGTTTGGTGTCCCGCCCGCTGCCCTCCACCGGAAAGCAGCGTCAAGACCCGGACATAGTGATACGAGCGTCGCCGCTCGTGCAAACGCCAGGATATGGAAATGGTGCGGCGGCACCCTGGGGCACGGCCGCACCGATTTCGCAGTTCAGCTCGACAGATCCTCGCCCTTCATGGTCACCATGCCACCGACCGATTTCTTGACCACATCGAGTTCGTTCTTGGGCAGCGTCACCAGCCCCTTGCGGGCGAGATAGCCGTCCTTGCCCAGCGCCTTGTCAGACACGTACTCGGCCGCGAACTTGTCGAGACCGGGGACCACACCGATGTGCGCTTTCTTGATGTAGACGTACATGCGGCGCGCGCCCTTGTACTTGTTGGCCGCGATGGCGTCGAAATCCGGCGCAACGCCGTCGATGGGCACGCCCTTGAGCTTGGCAAGGTTCTCCTCGAGGAAGGAAAAACCGAACACACCGAACGCATTCTTGTTGGCCTCGAGCTTCTGCACGATGACGTTGTCGTTCTCGCCGGCCTCCACGTAGGGGCCGTCCTTGCGGATCGACTTCCACGCCTTGTCGAAGGCTTTGCTGTCGGCTTTCTTCAGCGCGGCGAGAGCGGGGATTTGCTCGGCGCCCTTTTCCAGGAAGAGCTCGTGGAGCGAATCGCGCGTGCCGGAGGTCGGGGGCGGGCCTAGCACCTCGATCTTGACGTTGGGCAGAGACTTGTCGATGTCCGACCAGTTCTTGTGGGGGTTGTCGACCAGCTTGCCGTCCTTGTCCGGAACCTGTTGGGCGAGCGCCAGGTAGACCTGGGCCAGCGTCAGCTTCATCGATTGGCCGGCCTTGGACTGTGCGATCGTCAGACCGTCGAAGCCGATGTTGATCTCGACGATGTCCTTGACCCCATTCTTCTGGCAGGTCTCGAACTCGCCCTTCTTCATGCGACGCGAGGCGTTGGTTACGTCGGCCTTGTCCGCTCCGACACCTTCGCAGAAGATCTTCATGCCGCCGCCGGTGCCAGTGGACTCGACGACAGGAGTCTTGCCGGCGCCCGATTTCCCGAACTGCTCGGCCACCGCCGTCGTGAACGGATACACTGTGGAGGAACCGACGATGCGGATCTGGTCGCGCGCCGACGCCGCATCGGCAACCGCGAACATGCCCGTTGCAGCCAACACCGCTGCAAGGGCCTTGTATCTATTCGTCACGTTGGAGCTCCCTTAATTGGGTGAGTGGCCGGCCATTTCCCAGATGCAGCCTACCCGGCCAGCGCCCCCTGGCGCGTGTGTCTTCTAGCAGGCCAGGCACAACGTTATTATGACAACTTAAATGATTGATATTGCCAGGTATTAATGGGGATGCGCCGGATCAGTCCTGCGCGGCTGGCAGAGCCACGGTGAAGGTCGAGCCTTGGCCGAGCTTGGAGCTCACCATCAGCTCGCCGCGGTGGCGGTTGAGGATGTGCTTGACGATGGCGAGCCCCAATCCGGTGCCACCCCTTTCGCGGCTGGCCGCGACATTCACCCGGTAGAAGCGCTCGGTGAGCCTCGGCAGATGCTGCGGCGCAATCCCCGGGCCGTCATCCGTCACCGAGGCCAGAAAGCGTGCGGGCCGGCCGGCCGCGGCGGCCTCACGCACAACACGCACCTCGATCCGGCCGCCCGGTTTGCCGTACTTGACCGCATTCTGGATCAGGTTCTGGAACACCTGAACGACCTCGTCGCGGTCGCCGCGAATGACGGCCGGCTCCTCCAGCTGCTGGACTTCGATCGTCGTGTTGGTCTTGGCAGCCAGCGGCTGCAGCGCCTGGATGACGCGCGCAAGGACATCGTTGAGATCGACGCGCTCAACGAGCGGCAGGTGCTCGCGCATCTCGACGCGGCTCAGCGACAACAGATCGTCGACGAGGCGCGACATACGCTCGGCCTGCTCGCTCATGACCTTGAGGAAACGCTCGCGCGCCTCTGGATCGTCCTTGGCCGCGCCTTGCAGTGTCTCGACGAAGCCCCTGAGAGAAGCCAGGGGGGTGCGCAGCTCATGGCTGGCATTGGCAACGAAATCGGCGCGCATGCGGGTAAGCCGGTCCTGGTCGGTCAGGTCCCGGAACGAGATCAGCAGGGATGGCCCGCCGCCTCGGGAGGCCTTGTCGTCGAGCGCGGCCACCATTGCCAGCAGACGGCGCTCCACCGGCACGCGCGTGTGCAGCTCGACTGCGCGGCCCTCGCGCGTGACGAGCGTCTCATCGACCGCGGCCAGCAGCTCGGGGTCGCGGCTCATCGAGGCCACATGGTTGCCGGGGCGCCGCGCGCCGAACAGCTCATCCGCTGTGCGATTGGCGTGGACGATCTGGCCGGCGTTGTCGAGCGCGACGGCCGGCTCCGGCACGGCGTCCACCACCATGCGCCACAACCGCTCCGCCTCCGCACTTGGCACGCCCAGCGCGCCTGGGCGCGCAAGCCCCGCGAGGTCCTCGGTCGGCCGAAGTGCCGCCCAGGCCAGCACCGCGCCCAAGCCGACCAGCACAACGCCCGGCCTCAAACCTCCTGCGATCGCGAAGAATGCGGTCAGCGCCAGCGCGACACCAAGCTCGATGCGTCGCGCGGACAGGCGAGCCAGCACCGGCTCCAATCGCGCTCCGGCCCGTCGCAACCAATTCTGGGGGACGGACCACTGCACCTTGCCGCGTTGCCTTCCTATCCGCTTCACCGCACCACGAGCAGCGGGCATTCGAGGACCGCTGCCAGCGGGCGCAGATCACCCTCGTCGGGCACGAGCAGTCCCCCGAACTGACAGATGACGAAGCCGCCCTGCAACCGCCGCAGTGCCTCCGCGATCACGGCCGCCGCGCCGTGCGTCGCGGCGGCTGCTTTGATGCGCACGTCTTCGCGCCCCTCCACCACGAGACGCGCCTCGCCGTCCATTGCATGCAGCCGCTCCTCGTCGGACGCAACCAGCAGCAGCACGATTTGCGTGCCGTCGAGGGCGGCGAGCCGCTCGGCGGTGCGCAGCATGTCCGGCAGCCGCTGGGTATCCTCGACGACGGCAACCGGCGGACCTGCGACGCGCTGTGCCTTCGGCCCCACCATGACGAGACCGGTCGTGCCGGAGATCTCCACCAACAGCTGCCGCAGCAGCATACCGTTGCCGGTGAAAGGCTCCGCCAGGGCCACTACGTTCCAGGGTCCGCGCTCGGCGCAGGCAACCGACAAGGCGCGCAACGGTTCGTCCCGCACCACGCGCGAGCGCAGCGGCACCTCGGCGCGGCGGGCCAAGGCTTCGATCTGCCGCCGGGCCCCCTGCGCAGCCAAATGCAGGTCGCGCTTCATGCCCGCGGCCGACATCACCCGCCGCTGCCGGCCGGTCAGAGACACCTCGCGCACGAACCCGTAGGCGGCGCAGTCGTAGAGCTGCTCGTCCTCGACGAACAGCGTCTCGATCTCGGACCCGAACGCACGCGCGATCCGCACGGCGGCCTCGAGCGCGATGGGACTCGGGTGCGCCGAGGTGAACTGCAGGACGACGCGACCGCGATCCTCTCCCGTCTCTGCCACGTGCGCGATCATGGCTCGTCCTTGGGAATCACGCTGCCGTTGCCTGCGCTCTTGGCAAAGGCGCGCGCGCGTTCGGCAAAGGACTTGAGCTTGTCCTCCACCAGCCGGTTGATGGTTCCGGCCGCGAAGCGTGCCCCGGAATCGCGCTCGCCGGCCTTGACGCCGGTCAAGATCTCTATGCCTTCGTCGATCGTGCCGACGGGATAGATGGCGAACTGGCTGTGCCGGACCGCCTCCACCACGTCCTCGCGCAACATGAGATGCTGCACGTTCGACTTCGGGATGAGCACACCCTGCTGCTCGTTGAGCCCCCGCGCGCGGCACACATCGAAGAAACCCTCGATCTTCTCGTTGACGCCGCCGATCGCCTGCACCTCGCCGCGCTGGTTGACGGACCCCGTCACCGCCAGCGACTGCTTGATCGGGATCTCGGAGAGCGCTGACAGCAGCGCATAGAGCTCGGCCGAGGAAGCGCTGTCGCCCTCGACGCCGCCGTAGGACTGCTCGAACACCAGCGTTGCCGCCATCGCCAGCGGAACGTCCAGCGCATAGCGGCCCGCGAGGAAGCCCCACAGGATCATCACGCCCTTGGAGTGCAGCGGGCCGCCGAGCTTCGCTTCTCGCTCGATGTCGGTGACACGGCCGGAGCCCAACCGCACGCGCGCGGTGATACGGCTCGGCCGGGCAAAGGCGAACGAGCCCAGCTGCAGGACGGAAAGCCCGTTGATCTGTCCCACCTGGGCACCTTCCGTGTCGACCAGCACGACACCTCGGGCGATCGTTTCCTGGGCCCTGTCGCGCAGCCGATCGGCGCGCTGGATCTGCTCCTCGATGGCGCGTGCCACATCGGCCCGCGTGGTGATCTTGCGCTTGGCCTGGTCCGACCAGTAGTCCGCCTCGCGCACGATGTCGGCGATGCGGCCGATCTCGATCGACAGTTTCTCACGGTCGTCCGCCAGCCGCGCGCCTTCGTCGATGACGCGGGCGACGCCTCCGGCATCGACGGGCTTGAGCCCATGCTCCTTGACGATCGACGCGATCACCCGCGCGTAGGCCTGGTCGTTCTCCGAGGAGCGGGCAATGGTGTCGTCGAAATCCGCCTGCACCTTGAACAGGCTCGAAAAATCGGGATCGTAGGCGGACAGCAGGTAATAGAGCTCCCGATCGCCCAGCAGCACCACCCGCACGTCGAGGGGGATGGGCTCCGGGTCGAGCGACTGCGTCGAGATGAGGCCGCTCATCTCGGTCGGCTGCTCGATGCGAATCGAGCGCGCCTTGATGGCCCGCTTCAGGGCCTCCCAGGCGAACGGCGACAGCAGCAGCTTGCGAGCGTCCAGCAGCAGATAGCCGCCGTTCGCGCGGTGCAGGGCGCCCGGCTTGATCAGCAGGAAATCCGTGACCAGCGTGCCCATCTGGGCGATGTGCTCGACGCGGCCGATGATGTTGCCATAGGTCGGATTGATCTCTTCGACGACCGGCGCACCGGCCGACGTGCCATCCCCGCTGGCGACCATGACGTTGACCATGTAGCGACGGAAGCGCGCATCGCGTGCGGTGTCCACCGGCTGCTTGACGATGGCGTTCTCCTCCTCGCCGGTCATGAGAAAGAGGCCGACATTGCGGATCAGGTCGAAGCCGGCGGCTCTCAGGAAGTCGAGCGCCTGCGGCACGTCCGAGAACGATGCGATCAGGTCGTTGAGGGCCTCCTGCACGGCCCGCCGGGAGACTTCCTCGTTGAGCTCGCTCAGCTGACCGCGGCGCTTCTTGTCGGCCTTCGGCATGCGCTCGAGGATCGTTTCCAGCTCCTTCTGCAGGCCTTCGATCTTGGCCTCGACATCCTTGCGCATGCCTTCAGGCAGAGCGTTGAACACCTCGGGCTTGACCACCTTGCCCTCGTGCATGGGCGCCATGGTGAAACCAGTGGGGGTGCGCAGGATGGCGATGTTCTGGCTCTGTGCCTTGGCATTCAGCCCCTCGAACGCTTCTTCCTGGCCCGACCTGAACTGCTCGTCGATGGCGCGGCGCCGCACCTGGTAGTCTTCGCTCTCAAACAGCGCCGGCAGGACGCTTCTGAGCTCATCGAGCGCAGCCACCATGCCCTTGGCCAGCATCCTTGCCCGGCCATGCGGGAGCTGAAGCGCGCGCGGCCGATTGGGATCGTCGAAGTTGTAGACATAGGCCCAGTCGGTCGGCGTGGGGGCCTCGGCAGCCTTCGGCCCGAGGTGGGCCTTCACCGCCGTGGTCTTGCCGGAGGCCGGTGGGCCCAGCACGAAGATGTTGAAGTCGTGGCTCTTGATGTTGGCGCCGAACTGGATGGCTTTCAGCGCGCGATCCTGACCGATCAGCCCAGTGATCGGGTGCAGCTCGTCGGTGGTCTTGAAGCCGAGCGTCCCCGGGTTCACGACCCGGCGCAGCTCGGCCGCTTCGAGCGGTTGCGGGCGCGCCGCGACCGTCGTTACCTGCCCACCGGTGACCACTGGGGTGCTGTCATGCTGCGGCCGCTTGAAAAACATGCGATAAGCCACCCCTTTGATGACACCGCCCGGGACAATATGCGCCCATCGCGGCCAAGGAAAGACCGTGGCCGCTGGGTCTTCAAATCAGCCCCGTTCGGCATTTGCTGGATTGTGGGCCCGAGCACCGAGCCAGGGGATCCATCAGGGATGGTAGCGGTTGCGCCCCAACTCGGCACGGTTCACGACGGCCGGCAGTCGCCAGCCGCCTTCGACATCTGCCGGGGCGTCGCCAGGCTTCTGAGGGCGCACGGGCTCGCGACCGTCAGCGAGGTGGCGCTGGCCAACGGCCGACGCGCCGACGTTGCCGGCATCTCGGACGGCGGCGCCATCTGGATCGTGGAAATCAAATCGTGCCTGGAGGACTTTCGCACCGACCAGAAGTGGCCCGAATATCGCGAGTTTTGCGACCGGCTATTCTTTGCCGTGGCACCGGATTTCCCGCACGAGGTTCTCCCGCCCGATACGGGTCTCATCATCGCCGACCGTTACGGCGGCGAGATCATCCGCCCCGCGCCGGAGCACCAGCTCAGCCCGGCACGGCGCAAGGCCATGACGCTGCGCCTGGCGCGCATCGCGGCCCTGAGGCTGCAGGGGGCGATCGATCCGGAGGGCGATTTCGAGCGTTAGGTGGGGCTGGAGTAAGCCTCCTCATCGCACGAGCGCGGAATCACCATCATGATCTCCGAGACAAAGGCCATGGCGACCACCCGCGAAGCCGGAGCGGACAGCGGCGCCGGAGGCTTCGACGCGCAGTTCTGGGCCATGCACAAGGCGAGCCGCGAAGAGCCGCCCGCCTCGCTATCGGAGCGCAAGGAGCAGCTGCGGGCTCTGCGCCGCGCGATCTCGGGGACAATCGGCGAATTCCAGGAAGCGATCGCCCGCGACTACGGAGGACGATCGCGCGAGGAAACGCTGATGGCCGAGATCATCCCTGCCCTCACCACCGTGCGCGATGCCTTGAGGAACGTGGGCCGCTGGATGCGGCCGGAGCGGCGCGGCACCTCGATCATGTTCTGGCCGGGTCGCAACCAGATCGTCTGGCAGCCCAAGGGCGTGGTGTTGATCATCTCGCCGTGGAACTATCCGGTGTCGCTCACGATCGGGCCGCTGGCTGCAGCGCTCGCCGCGGGCAATCGCGTCATCGTCAAGCCGTCCGAATTCACGCCCGCCACGTCAGACCTGCTGAAACGATGCCTCGAAGGGGCGCTCGGCGCCGACCGCGTGACGGTGGCAACCGGCGGCGCGGAGGTCGCGCAAGCCCTCTGCCGGCTGCCCTTCGACCACATTCTCTTCACGGGCTCGACCTCCGTCGGCCGGAAAGTCATGGCCGCCGCGGCCGAGAACCTGACGCCCGTCACACTCGAGCTCGGCGGCAAGTCGCCCGCGATCCTGCACCCCGAATACGACCTGCCGACCGCTGCCCAGCGGATTGCCCGCGGCAAGCTGCTGAATGCGGGACAGACCTGCATCGCGCCGGACTATGTGCTGGTGCGGGAGGGCAACGTCGACGCGTTTGCTCGGCAATATCGAGACGCGACCGCGCGTCTCTATCCCCGGCTGATCGACAACCGCGACTACACGGCCATCATCAATCAGCACCACTATGACCGGCTCTGTGCCCTCGTTGCGGATGCGCGGGCGAAAGGCGCGCGGGTCGAGGCGATCGATCCCGAAGCGGAGCTGGCCGCGGGCGAGATCGGCTCCTCCAACACGCGCAAGATCGCCCCTGTTCTGCTCACAGGCGTGACTGACGAGATGACGATCATGCAGGAGGAGATCTTCGGCCCGCTGCTGCCGATCGTTCCCTACCGGACGCTCGACGATGCCGTCGCATACGTGCGCGACAAGCCGCGGCCGCTTGCGCTCTATTACTTCGACAATAATAGCACGCGGGTGGAGCGTGTGCTCGATCTCACCGTCTCGGGTGGCGTCGCCGTCAACGACACGGTCTATCACTTCGCACAGGAGGCGCTGCCCTTCGGCGGCATCGGGCCGAGCGGCATGGGCGCCTATCACGGACGCGATGGCTTCCGCACCTTCAGCCACGCCAAGGCGGTGTTCTTCCAGAGCCGGATCACGCTCACCAGCTGGCTGGCGCCGCCCTACGCCAACCGGTGGTTCAGAAGCCTGATGCGCCTGGCGCTGCGCCGCATCCGCCGGCCGCGGTGAGGGGCGCCTGTTGTCCATACCTGCCACCCTCCCACGCGCATTGACATCGCGCGGCGTCTCTCCGTAACTGGCGAAAACCCGGTCCTTGAGGACGACCCATGGCGACGCGGCGGCTCGGCATCATCATGTATGGCGTGACCGGGCGCATGGGGGCCAACCAGCACCTGGCGCGCTCGATTGCCGTCATCCGCCAGCAAGGCGGCATCGCCCTGAAGAACGGCGACCGCGTGATGCCCGACCCGATCCTGGTCGGACGCGACGAGGCAAAGCTTGCGGCGCTGGCCAAGGCGCATGGGGTGACGCGCATCACCACCGACCTCGACGCCGCGCTCGCCGACGGCAACGACACCGTGTTCTTCGACCCCGCCACCACGCAGATGCGCCCCACGCTGCTGGGCAAGGCCATCGCCGCCGGCAAGCACATCTATTGCGAGAAGCCCACGGCCACCAACCTCGAGGAGGCGACGGCGATCGCGCGCAAGGCCAAGGCCGCCGGCATCCGCCACGGCGTGGTGCAGGACAAGCTGTTTCTGCCCGGGCTGCGCAAGCTCAAGATGCTGATCGACTCGGGCTTCTTCGGCCGGCTGTTATCGGTGCGCGGCGAGTTCGGCTACTGGGTGTTCGATGGCGATCTGCAGCCCGCCCAGCGCCCGTCGTGGAACTATCGCGCCGAGGACGGCGGCGGCAT
>DATEVP010000413.1:0-2055 GCA_035258465.1 Hyphomicrobiaceae bacterium | reverse complement strand
CCTTCTCGAGGCGCGCCACGTGACACCAGCTCTCCGCTCGCTCATCGATGCCTGGGTCGGCCGCCGCGCGCGGCCCTCCCGAGAGGCGCTCGCCGCCGTTGCCGGGCGGGAGCCGGCAACGGTCGTGACCGGCGCCTCGCGCGGCATCGGCCTCGCGCTGGCGCGGCGGTTTGCCGAGGCCGGCGACACCATCGTGCTTGTCGCGCGCCGCGCGGGGCCCCTGGAGGATGCCGCGGCAGCCTTGGCCCGCGACCATCGCGTCAAGACGGTGCCGGTCGCGCTCGACATCACCGCGACAGACGCGCCGGCGGCCATCGAACAGGCACTTGCCGACCACGGGCTCTACGGCGATCGCCTGATCAACAACGCCGGCATCGGACTGACCGGCGCCTTCTTTGCGCACGACGCCGAGGACATCGATCGGCTCATTGCGCTCAACGTGACCGCGCTCACGCGGCTGACACGGCACGCCTTGGGAGAGATGCGCGCGCGCGGACGCGGCGGCATCCTGAACGTCGCCTCCCTCGGCGGCTACACGCCGGGGCCCTATCAAGCGGCGTACTATGCCAGCAAGGCCTATGTGATCTCGCTCACGGAGGCGATCGCGGCCGAGACGGCAGGGGCGGGCGTGCGCATCGCCGTGCTGGCTCCGGGGCCGGTCGCAACGGGCTTTCACGCGGCCATGGGCGCCGAGGCGGCGCTCTATCGCGCGCTGATACCGGCTTTGTCGCCCGAGCGGGTGGCTCGCGCCGCCTATCGCGGATTCATGCTCGGCCGCCGCGTCATCGTGCCCGGCGTCCTTGGAACCCCCATGGCGTACGCGCTGCGCATTATCCCTCATCCCATCCTGGTGCCGCTGATCGGGGTGCTGCTCGATCCGGCCAGCTTGAAACCGATCTCGCCCAAGGACGCCGGCAAATAGCGCATGCGCCTCGGGAATTGCCTTCGACGTTTGCACGATTGAAACACTTTGGCGCTTAGATCACCTGGGCGCTGCGGTTTCAGGTCCAGCGTATCCTGGCGCCCGAAGACGTGACGGCGTGCCAGCGAGCCCCTCCTCGCTCGGCCGCCGCCACGTTCGGGGCCGGGGCCGGGGCCGCCGATCCCGAGCATCTGGCTCGAAACGGATCAACCCGAAGCAATCCCTTAATCGCGAATGCGCATGCCGAGCTTGGCACTGACGGCGGTGGCTCTCGAGGCGCTCCGCCGCCTCTGCCGCCACCAGTTCCTGGCGCAGCCGGAGCACGGGCGCGCAGAGGGAGCGGCTCTCGGCAAGCGTCACCTCCGTGCACTCCTTGGTGCGCTGCCAGACAAGCGGTGGAGCGGTAGCACCCTCGAGCTCGGCCCTTATCACGGCGACCGGATGGTGGCGGCCCAATGTCGACAGCTGCGCCTCAAGCTCAAACCGCCGCCGCCTGACCCATCAGGCCGTCACCAAGATTTGGCGATAGCTCTCTCTCAGGTGCGGCTGATACTAATTTAACTGGCCAGATAAGTTGGCGAGCACCGCCGAGCTTGATCACCAACGAGGCAGACTCGTGTATGTCATATAAAGCCGCTTGGCTTCATCCTTGGCAGCGAGAAATGTGGCTTCGTCAGCAATAGGTTTGATCATCGAGGCGGCATGAATGAATCTATTGGCGGCCTCTTTATTGCTCCAGCCAGCCTCATCAACGATTTTCATCACCTCCTTGAAGTTCAGTGGCTTACCTTTCATATAGACCGAAGACTGATAAATCCCTGCCTCTAGCAGAATGTTAGCCAACGCCTTTTGATTTGGGTCGTCATTCAACTGACCAGTCCTAAAAAGGAGGGAGAAAAAACCCATGCAACGCCTCCAATGCTGATCGGGAGAACACGTACTCAAACGGGCGGCCGCGAGTAGCCACTCTCAACAGCTTCGGCTACCGAAGACTAGCTCTGGAATACTAGCTCTGGGAGACACTGGGTTCGACTACCATAATTACGCTATTCACAGTTTGCTTGGCATACCGCCGACGAGCGGAGTATCTAGCGCGGACATCCGATCGGGGCACCAAGCACAAGAAGGGCCAG
>DATEVP010000412.1:0-5396 GCA_035258465.1 Hyphomicrobiaceae bacterium | reverse complement strand
CTGTTGACGATCGGCCTCATCGCCGGCGTCACCGCTTATGTGGTCGGCACTCAGGTATGGCCGTGGGAGACGATCTCTTCGTCGCCGCTCGGGCGCAATCACATGCTGTTGGCAACATGGACCACGGCATACTGGGCTCTGCTGCTGGCGACGCGCTGGATCCAGGGCGAGGCCGTCTGGGAGGGCATCATGCGCTGGGTCATGGCCGGGCTGGCAATCCTGGGGAGTGTCCTGCTCGGCATCACCGGCACCCTCGGCGGTCATCTCGTGGGCATCTATACCGAGGTGTCGGACGTCCTGCGGCTCCTCGGCTGGGAGGTCTACACGACCTACTACGTGCCGAACGTGACGCTGGCGGTGATCGTGATCGCGGCCATCATACTGGTGGCCATCGGCATGGTCGCCAGACGACGCCTGCTAACGTAGCGCCCAGGACACGGGCGGCAGCAGTCTTGGTCCGATCCGCGTTGCCCTCGCATCGAGCGTTTTGTCGCATTTGACGCGCATCAAAGCGCGGGAGAGGACTTCAGGCATCGTCAAAATCATCGGGCGGAGTATTGGCCATGAAAGCCCATGAGATGATGACCGAGGACGTGATCACGGTCGGTCCGGCAACAAGCGTGCGAGAGATTGCGGCACTATTGGTGCGGCATCGCATCAGCGGCGTGCCGGTGGTGACATTGGATCGCAAGGTTATCGGCATTGTAAGCCAAAGCGATCTCCTATACCGGGCCGAGGCCGGTAGCGAGCGGAAGAGTAGATCGTGGCTGGGTTTCTTTGCGGACCCGGACAGGATCGCCCGTGAGTATGCGAAGGCTCACGGTCAGAAAGCACATGATGTCATGTCACGGCCGGTCGTCTCTGTCGCAGATGAGGCGGATTTTGCTGACGTAGCGGGGACTTTGAACGCGCATGGCGTCAAGCGACTTCCGGTCATCCGTGACGGTAACCTCGTCGGTATCATCACGCGAACGGATGTCATTCGGGCCCTGGGCAAGCTCGAGGGAAGCAAGCCCGCTGCGGGGCCGGAAAATGTGGCGCTACAGAAGGCCGTGCTCGACAAGATGAGGGCGCTGTCCTGGCTGGATTCCGCCTACGTCAACGTGGAAGTGCTGAATGGTGTCGTGCGATTGACTGGCTTCATTGGTTCCGAAGACCAGCGGCGCGCGCTACGGGTCCTCGCTGAAGAAGTGGGCGGCGCCGACAACGTGAAGGATGAGATGATGATTGGCCTGCCGGCTGTCAGCGAGTTCTGATCAGCGGCCGGAATGGGCGTGGCCACAGGTCGGCGAGACGATACGGCAAGAGCCGGGAGGTCGTCATGAATGTGGGTCATGTACTGAGGTCGAAGGGGGGCGAAGCTGCCCGAGTGCGGGCCGATGACGAGCTCCAGACCGCGGCACGGCTTCTCGGCAGCAGAAAGACTGGACTTGCGCTCGTCATTGATGCGGCCGGCCGACTTCTCGGGGTGATCTCCGCCATGGATATCATGCGAGCCGTCGGGGACCATGGCGCTGATGCAGCCAAAATGCCGGTAAAGGCGGTGATGACCTCCGATGTGGGTGTTTGCTGCTCACAAGATAGTGTTCAGCACGCTCTCGAGCAGATGGTTGCGCGCCGTGTCCGACATCTTCCCGTCGTGGACGACGGCGTCGTCAAAGGGGTTATCAGACTCCGGGACGCTGTCGAGTTTCGTGTCGGAGAGGTTGAGATGGAGGCGGAGGAACTCCGCCGGTACATCTACGGGGCAGGATATCGCTGATGCCTTGGATGGCGGAGGAGCGATCGATGAAAGCGCGCGAGATCATGACGAGGGACGTCGTGACAGTCACGCAAAGCACCAGCATTGCGGAAATCGCGACCCTTCTCGTCCGGAATAAGATCAGTGCCGTCCCAGTGATGTCAGATGACAACAGAATAGTCGGCATCGTCAGCGAGACCGACCTCATGCACCGTGATGAAACAGGCACGGACCATCCGAAGTGGTGGCTCGAATTGTTCCTGGGCGCAGATGGTCGTGCGCGTGATTACGTCAAATCTCATGGTCTCAAAGCTGAAAATGTAATGACACACACGGTTATCTCAGTTTCTGAAGATGCCGATGCCGCCAACATTGCAGACATTCTCGAGAGCCACCGAATCCGACGCGTGCCGGTGCTTCGTGATGGAAAACTGGTCGGGATCATCAGCCGCTCCGATTTTGTTCGAGCGCTAGCGAACGTCGACGTGGGAGCTCGCGACATCAAACGCAACGACGCGACTTTGCAGAAGGCAATCTATGAACAGGTCCAGTACCAGCCGTGGATCAACGCCGCCTTCCTGAGCTTTACAGTCAAGGACGGCGTTGCTGATCTGCGCGGCTTCGTTGACTCCGATGACCAGCGCCAGGCCCTGCAAGTTCTCGTCGAAGGCGTGCGCGGTGTGCGGAAGGTCAACAACAATGTTCAGCGCCGTCCTCGGCAGAGGGTCGAGCGTCGGCGATGACCCGACACGATCATGATTGCATCGCGTGAAACATGATCGTAGCGCGTGAAGATGTGTTGGGTCGGCCCCCCGGCTTCGCGGGGGGCCTACGCCTCGAGCCTCTCCACCCACGTCATGAAATCCGCCGCCGGCATGCGGTCCGGCGTGAAGGTGTTGACCTTGTCGCCCGGGTCGGCGTAGCCCAGCGCCATGCCGCACACGATCATCTGCGTCTGCGGGATGGCGAGGCGGCGCTGCAGCACATCGTGGAAGATCAGCCACGCCGCCTGCGGGCAGGTCTCGAGCCCGAACGCGCGCGCCGCCACCATAATCGACTGCAGGAACATGCCGTAGTCGAGCCACGAGCCCAGCTCCAGGTCGCGGTCGATGGAGAAAATCAGCCCCACCGGCGCGTCGAAAAAGGCGAAGTTGCGCGCGTGCTGCTCGTGCATGCGCGTCTTGTCCTCGCGGCCGATACCGAGCGTGCCGTAAAGGCCCCAGCCGCAGGCGCGCCGGCGGGCGAGATAGGGCTCGCGCCAGTTGACGGGATAGTAGTTGTACTCGCGCTGGCTCACCTCGTTGCGGTCGTAGCGCGCGACGAGCTCGCGGCAGATCTCGTCGCGCACGGCGCCTTCCAGCACCCACACCCGCCAGGGCTGCACGTTGGAGCCCGACGGCGCGCGGCCGGCGATCGTCATGATTCGCTCGATCAGGGCGCGCGGCACGGGCTTGGGCAGGAACGCGCGGATGCTGCGACGGCCGGTGATGGCCTCCTCGACGGTCATCATGGGGAGCCCTGAATTGGTAGGATTGGCATTGCTGCGCAACCTTGCCACGGCCTAGTTTCGGGGGTCAAACGCGCGGCAGCCGCCGAGGCCAACCGCCGACGCAGAGGATACGCCCATGCCCTTCGACCCCAACGCTCCCGATCTCGTCGTCGGCGTCGTCGGCACCGGCTCCATGGGCCGCGGCATCATGCAGGTCGCAGCCCAAGGCGGCATGCGCGTCCTGGCCTACGACGAGAAGGAAGGCGCGGCGCAAGCGGCCAAGGCCTACATCGCCAGGATGCTCGACGGCGCCGTCGAGAAGGGCCGCGTGCCGGCGGAGGAGGCGAAAGCCGCGCTTGGCCGCATCGCCATCGCCGGTAGCCTCGAGGAGGTGGCCAAAGCCAACCTGATCATCGAGGCCATCATCGAGCGGCTCGACGTCAAGCAGGCGGTGTTCGCCAAGCTCGATGCGCTGGCCGGCCCCGACACCATCATCGCCTCCAACACTTCCTCCATTCCCATCACGGCGATCGCGTCCGCCTGCAAGACGCCTGAGCGCGTCGGCGGCATGCACTTCTTCAATCCGGTCCCGCTGATGCGGCTGGTCGAGGTGATCCCCGGCCTGAAGACCGCGCCGTGGGTGACGGGCGCCATGATGGCGCTGGGGCGGCGCATGACGCGCGAGCCCGTGTTGTGCACCGACAGCCCGGCGTTCCTGGTCAATCACGTCGGCCGCGCCTTCGTGCCGGAGTCGCAGAGGATCCTCACCGACAACATCGCCACCGCCGCCGAGATCGACCGCATCCTCACCGGCGCGCCGGGCTTCAAGCTCGGCCCCTTCGCGCTGGCCGACCTGGTCGGCATCGACGTGCAGCACGGCGTGATGGAGTCGATCTATGCGCTGTTCTACAACGAGCCCGCGTTCGCGCCCTTCCCGCTCTCCGCACAGCGCGTCGCCGGCGGCCTCTACGGCCAGAAAACGGGCGCCGGCTGGTACACGTACCAGGACGGCAAGCGCGTCGAGCCGCCGCTCGCGCCGGTTCCTGCCGCACGGCCGAAGTCGGTGTGGGTGAAGCCCAGCGAACATCATCCGGAGCTGCAGGCGCCGCTGATCGAGCTCTTCCGCCAAGCCGGCGCGACACTCGAGACGGCGGCCAGGCCGAGCGCCGGGGCGCTGATCGTGCTCACCCAGATCGGCTGGGACCTCACCACCGCGGTCGTCGACTTGAAGCTCGATGCGCCCCGCACCGTCGCCGTCGACGTGCTGTTCGGCATGAAGGGCCCGCGCACCTTGATGGTGACGCCCGCGACCGACCCCGCCATGCGCGACGCCGCGCACGGGCTGCTCGCCGCCGACGGCCAGCAAGTCGTCGTCATCAACGACAGCCCCGGCTTCGTGGCGCAGCGGGTGGTGGCGCAGATCGTCAACATCGGCTGCGGCGTGGCCCAGCGCGGCATTGCCACGCCCGCCGACATCGACAAGGGCACCAAGCTGGGGCTCGGCTATCCGTTCGGCCCGCTCGAATGGGGCGATCGCCTGGGTGCAGGCCGCGTGCTCTTCATCCTGGAGCAGCTGCAGGCGTTCTACGGCGAGCCGCGCTATCGGCCGAGCCCCTGGCTCAAGCGCCGCGCCCACCTCGGCCTGCCGCTGTCGGCGCCGGAAGGCCGCGGCTGACCGCTCACCGCTACCGAGGGCTGATCAATCAAGTAATTGATCTAATTGGTGGAGCCGAGGAGGATCGAACTCCTGACCTCTGCAGTGCGATTGCAGCGCTCTCCCAGCTGAGCTACGGCCCCGAGATCGGCGCCATTTAGGTGGCGGGGGTCGGCGATGTCAAGCAATCGGCCCGGGCGGCGCGGGATCGCGGGCGCGTCGCGCCTTCGTGTTGGGACCAGGGGCGCCAGAGGTGCGCCGCTCGCCCTGCCGGGGCTCATGGGATCGCGTGTCGTGCGCGCACACCTGTCTCGCGACGGACGATCCATAGTGGGCCCCTGCTCGCCCTGCCGGGGCTCGTCCGAGCGAGGGCAGATCGCTGGTGTGGCGCCTCTTGCGGGTGGGCGCGGCGGCGACTACACCTCAACGCCACCGGCGGTCGGCTAAGAGGGCCCCATGCTCGAGCTGCTCAATTTCATCAGCGCGTTGATCACGCTCTACATCTACATCAT
>DATEVP010000411.1:0-4749 GCA_035258465.1 Hyphomicrobiaceae bacterium | reverse complement strand
CCCGACTTGATCAGCTTGAGCATCTGGCAATGGTCGCGGAACGACAGCCGGTTGAGCGCGGCCTCATCGGAGAGGCGCGAGCGCAGCGCCTGGATGCGCAGGCCGATCGGGCCGTAGGCGTCGCTGATGAAGCTGTTGCCGCAGAGATCGATGATGGTGCGATGAAACTCGCCGTCGATCGTGCGGTAGGCGGCGTTGTCGCCGGCCGCGTAGGCCTTGCGCATGTCGCGCAAGACCTCGCTCATGCGCGCGACCAATAGCCCATGGTTGCGCCTGATGGCGGCGGCCGCCGCTTCCACCTCGAGGATCTCGCGCAGCTCGCTGACCTTGACGACGTCGTCGGCGCCCAAGCGGAACACGTACGTGCCCCGCTGCGGGAGGATGTCCACCAGCCGGTCCAACTTGAGCTGGAGCAGAGCCTCGCGCACCGGCGTCTTCGAGATGCCGAGCTCGGCGGCCAGCGCGTTCTCGGACAGGTGCTCACCGAGCCGCAGGCGGCCATCGACGATGCGGGCACGCAGCTCGCCGACCACCAACGCGGTCAGGGACTTGGGTCGCGTGATCTTCATTTTTCATCTCAATATCAAGGCGTCGCCCGCTTCCGCCGGCGTTCTTGCCGTTGGCATCTCATATCTGATATCTTAGATGGGTAAAGGCCAAGTGCAAGCCGGCGAGAGATCAGGCGATGGCCGTGGCACCAGGAACCGCACACGACAGCAAAAAGGGGAACGCCCGATGAGGAGAGCAACGAAACTGCTACTGAGCGCGGCCGCACTCGGCTTGACCATGCTGGGCAGCGCCGCCGCGCAGACGCCCAAGCACACCCTCAAGTTCAATCACGTGCTCGGGCCCAAGGAGCCCTACCACGACGGCTTCCTGAAGTGGGCCAAGCGGGTCGAGGAGCGCACCAAGGGCGAGCTCAAGATCGACGTGTTCCATTCCGCGCAGCTCGGGCGCGAAGAGGACATCATCGAGCAGATCCGGCAGGGCGCCAACATCGGCCAGAACACCGACTCCGCCCGCATGGGCAACTACGTGCCCGGCATGGCCGTGATGAACGGCCCCTATTTCGCCGAGACGCTGGAGGAGGTGGCCAAGCTCAGGAAGGCGCCGACCGTCATCAAGTGGCAGGAGGAGCTGGCGAGCAAGTTCGGCCTCAAGGTGGTGTCGTTCAACTGGGTGCAGGGCTACCGGCACTTCTTCACCAACAAGCCGATCAAGACGCCCGAGGACCTGAAGGGCCTGCGCATCCGCACGCCGCCGGCGCCGATCTGGCAGGAATCGATCCGCGCGCTCGGCGCCGTGCCGGTGGCGATGGCGTTCGGCGAGATGTACCCGGGCCTGCAGCAGAAGGCGATCGACGGCGTGGAGCTGGTCTACAACAACATCCCCGGCGGGCGCTTCTACGAGGTGTTGAAGTTCGCCAGCGAGACCAAGCACATCATGCTGATCAACTTCGAGGTGGTCAGCGCCAAGTGGTTCGACAGCCTGCCGAAGGAAATCCAGGCGATCCTGATCGAGGAATGCGACAAGGCGGGCGAGGAGACCTCGAAGGAGATCTTCCGGCTGGAGGCCGAGGTCGAAAAGCAGCTCAAGGATCGCGGCATGACCATCGTCAAGGACGTCGACCTCGCCGCCTTCCGCAAGGCCGGCGAGAAGGCCTACGAAGTCTTGAAGATCATGGACGCCAAGGCCGCCGTGCACAAGGAGATCGGCAAGAACTGATCCGGATCGTCATGCGCGGGCGAAAGGCGCGAAGCGCCGTCTTCGCGCCCAACACCCGCGCATCTCGCTCGGGCGGGGACAGTGCGCTTATGATCGAGATGGCCGGGACACTCGGAACGAGTCCGAGTGCAAGCAAGCCCGGCCATGACGATCAAAGACCCCTGATGCGGCTGTGGGCACGATGAAAAAACTCTACGACGGGGTGTGCGCGGCGGAGGCCTGGCTCGCCTCCGCCCTTCTCCTGACCATGGTCGCCCTGATCTTCCTGGGCGGCGTCATGCGGACGCTGGGCCAGCCGATCAACTGGTCGAGCGACGCGGCCACGGGGCTGTTCGCCTGGGGCTGCTTCCTGTGCGCCGATATCGCCTGGCGCAAGAACGCGCTGATGTCGATCGACCTCGTCACCGCGCGGCTGCCGCCCAGGCTGCAGAAGGCGTGCGCCTACGCGAGCCATGCGATCATCGTGGCGTTTCTCGTCTACGTGCTGATCGGCGGCCTCTATCTCTCCTGGATCAGCCGCGCCCGCAGCTTCCAGGGCATTCCGGAGGTCAGCTACTCCTGGGTGACCTTGAGCATGCCGTTCGGCGCGGCGCTGCTGCTGATCACGGCGTTCCTGAAGATCCGCGACGAGATGCGGAGCGGCCCCACCGCGGCACTCGATACGCCGCGCGAGGCCGGCGCCACCAGCTGATGGCCGGAACGCTCCCATGCTGATCGTCGCCGGCGCCTTCATTCTGCTTTTGATCATGGGCATGCCGGTGGCCTTCGCCATCGGCATTTCGGGCGCCTTGTTCTTCCTGCAGCACCCGGAGCTCCCCTCGACGATCCCCATCCAGCTCACGCTCACGCAGACGCAGAACTTCGCGCTGCTGGCGGTGCCGCTGTTCATCATGGCCGGCAATTTCATGAACAAGTCCGGCATCACCGAGCAGCTGCTCAACCTCGCCACCGTGCTCACCGGCCGGCTGCGCGGCGGCCTGGCGCAGGTGTCGGTCGCGCTGGCGGCGCTGATGGGCGGCGTCTCCGGCTCGTGCATCGCCGATGCGGCCATGCAGACGCGCATGCTGGGCGACGGCATGCTCAGCCGCGGCTTCTCCAAAGGCTATGCCGCCGGCGTGCTGTCCTTTGGCTCGCTGCTGACGCCGATCATTCCGCCGGGCATCGGCTTTATCCTCTACGGCACCGTCGGCCAGGTCTCGATCGGCCGGCTGTTTGCCGCCGGTTTCGTGCCGGCCCTGATGCTGTGGGCGGCGCTGGCCGCCACCATCGCCTACACCGCCAAGCGGCGCGGCATCGAGGCGGAGCTGAAGACGCGCCCGAGCCTGGGCGCGGTGGCCGCGGCCTTCCGCGGCGGACTGTGGGCGATCCTGTTTCCCGTGCTCCTGCTGGTCGGACTGCGCGCCGGGGTGTTCACGCCCTCGGAGGTCGGCGCCTTTGCCGTCGTCTATGCCGTGTTGATCGGCGCCGTCGTCTATCGCCAGCTCAACAGGGCGAGCTTCCGCGAGGCGCTGGAAGGCAGCCTCGCCGACGTCGGCGCCGTCATGTTCCTGATCGCGATGTCGGGCATCTTCGGCTACGGCATCGTCTTCGAGCGCGTGCCGGAGCTGATCTCGGGCGCCATCCTCGGCATCACCGACAGCCTGTCCGGCGTGACGATGCTGATCGTCGTCTTCCTGCTGATCGCCGGCTGCTTCATCGACGGCTCGGTGCTGATCATCATGCTGACCCCGATCTTCCTGCCGCTGATCCGCGATCTCGACGGCGACCCGGTGCATTTCGGGCTGGTGTTCATCATCGCCGTCACCATCGGCAATTTCACGCCGCCGGTGGGATCGGCCATGTATGCGGTGTGCTCGATCCTGAGGTGCCCGATCGGCGACTACACGCGCGAGTCGCTGCCCTTCCTGATCGCGGTCAGCCTGGTGGCCATGTTGCTGATCTTCCTGCCGGGCGTCGTGCTGTTCGTGCCGGATTTGATTTTTGGGAAGCATTGAGGCGGGGTTGGCGCCGGGAGCGCACTTTTCGCGCCGTCTCATGCTTGCGCGCGCCCCAATTCCCCATTGACCTATGGGGAATTGCCCATAGAATGGCGGGATGAGCGCCACAACCACAACGTTGCTCGCTGAAATCGAGATGTTTCTCGCTTGTTCGGGCATGTCGGCGACCAAGTTGGGCGTGGTTGCGGTCAATGACGGGCACCTGGTTGCCAACCTGCGCAAGGGCGCGAGCGTCACGCTCAAGACCGCCGACCGGGTGCGGGCCTGGATCGCCAGCCACGGCGGCACGGGCCAAGGGCGCGGTGAGGGCGGCCCGTCAACCATGAGCGATGTTTCACGTGAAACATCAATGGATAAGCGCATCGTGCTGATAATCGGCGGCGGCATCGCCGCCTACAAGTGCCTGGAGCTGATCCGGCGCTTGAGCGAGCGCGGGATTTCCGTGCGCGCGGTGATGACAAAAGCGGCGCAGGAGTTCATCACGCCGCTGTCGGTGGCCGCGCTCAGCAACGAGCGCGTGTTCACGGACCTGTTCGACCTCGACGACGAGCGCGAGATCGGCCACATCCGCCTCTCGCGCGAGGCGTCGCTGATCGTGGTGGCGCCGGCCACCGCCAACCTGCTGGCCAAAATGGCGGGCGGGCATGCGGACGACCTCGCCACCGCCGTGCTGCTGGCAACCGACAAGCCGGTGCTGGTGGCGCCTGCCATGAACCCGCGCATGTGGCTCAATCCGGCGACGCAGCGCAATGTGGCGCTGCTGCGCGGCGACGGGGTGCAGTTCGTCGGGCCGGAGGTGGGCGAGATGGCCGAGCGCGGCGAGGCGGGGCCCGGGCGGCTGGCCGAGGTGCCGGCGCTGGTGGCGGCGATCGAGGCGCTGCTGGGATCGTCCCCCTCCTTTGTCGTCCCCTCCCCCATCGTGCCGGAGGCGCGTCTTCGACACGACGTGGGGGAGAGACAGGGAGGGGGGGATCGCAGAACATTGGCCGTAGGGGTTCCCCCCACCCCTAGCCCCTCCCCACGAGGG
>DATEVP010000410.1:0-4185 GCA_035258465.1 Hyphomicrobiaceae bacterium | reverse complement strand
CAATCGCGCACAGGTCTACGAGCAGGCTGACCGGATGGCCGCGAACGCTGACAAGCGAAGAGATGGCTTGCTCCGTGAAATCGAGCGGCGCCGCGCATGGCGGGCGCAACATTTCCGCGACGCTGCAAACATCGTCGATGCCGAGGCGGAGGATGTGACTGCAGAGCGCCCTCGCTCAGGCTCGCTCCAGATCTCGGACAAATCTCCCAATGACAAGCGAACGAAAGCGCGCGACTAATCAGCAGAACGCTCAGCGCAGCACTGGGCCGCGGAGTGTCGCAGGGAAGAAGACGTCGCGGCAGAACGCGCTGCAGCATGGCTTGAGCGCGCGGCTCGGAAAAAATCCCGAGCAGGACCAGCGCGTCCAAGGTCTGGCACAAATCATTGCCGGACCAGAAGCGGGCGCGAGTGAGCTCCACTACGCGCGCATTGCGGCAGATGCCACGCTGCAGATCACACGAATACGCGACCTTCGGGCCAGCCTGATGCAACCTGCCGCGCGCGAGCGGGAAGTTTTTTCGTGGTCTTTTCCCAAACGGGTGCATTGGCAACGCCGTTACAGGAGTAAGTGGCTGACTGTCGGTGCGATTGTCAAAGGGGCGCTGCAAAATCAGGACCAGGATGGCAGAACGGTTTCCGCGAGTGACTTGGCAGCCCCGCTGGAGAGGTTTCCCCCATGTCCTTCAGGGCCGGAAGCCAACGTAGAAATTTTTAGCCGCTTCATCGGCCAAGTACTAAAGCTGGATGGCTACGAGCGCCGGCAGCTATCACGTCGTAAAGCGGCCCTCCGCGCGCTTGATGCCTTACGCGCGTTGCTATCTTAAGGAAGGCTAATGGCATGGGCGGGCTTCTGGAGGCCGTTTTGGCAAAACGAACCCAATTCGAGCCGATTATCTGTTAGACTATCTCCAGCGGTGCGTGGCGCGCCAATCACCTAGTAAGGTCAGAGGCTCGGGCTCGACTGCTGCGTGGCACCTTCGGTCCACTCGGCTATTTCCGGCATGGCCAATATCGTGGCGCCGTAGTCCGCAGCATTACCGTCATCCCCAAAAGCAGCGAGGTCGACGCCATACGTGCGGAAGCGCGTCGCGACCGGTGCATACATGGCGTCGGCACATGTGAAGGCGCCGAACAGGAAGCGACCGCCTCTTCCGAAGCGCGCGCGCGTGTCCTTCCATATGGCGGCGATCCGCCTGATATCGGTTTCGAGTGCCGCGCTTATTGGGGGCGAGGGGAGCCGCCCGAGCAGATCCATCGACATGTCGTTGCGGAGCGTGGCGAAGCCCGCATGCATCTCGGCGGAGATGCTGCGCGCAGCCGCCCGTGCCTCATCGTCTTGCGGCCAGAGCCTATGCTCGGGATGGCGTTCGGCGAGATATTCCAAAATGGCGAGGCTCTCCCACACCACGCCGGTTCTCGTCTTGAGCGCGGGCACCTTTCCGGACGGCGAATGGCGCAGGATTTCGGCCTTCGAGTCGGGCTGCCTGAGCCTGACGTGCTCCTCGGCGAAGGGGATGCCGCAATGTTTCAAGGCCAGCCAGGGCCGCAAGCTCCAGGACGAGATGTTCTTGTCGCCGATCACCAGCGTGTAACGGCTCGTTGTCATGCCCTAACTCCCGCCCCAGCCTTCCGCCATTGTCATGCTGCGGCTCCCCTGCCATTAATGCGCCGCTCCATCAAGCCCGGGTTCTAGAATTTCACCATGCCCAGCAAAGCTATGACGCTTGAGACTACGCGCCGCGGACTGGAGGATCTGCTTCTCCCGGCCGGCGCCGAGGCCCTGCCGATCCGCCTCATCGCCTCCGCGAGCGACCCCGCGCTCCAAGACTTGAGCGAGACCGAGCGGAGCTGGGTCGAGGCACAAGGCTGGAGCGCCAAGCAAGGCTTGGTGCTGCTTCTGCCCGACGGACGTGGCGGCATCGGCGGGGTTCTGCTGGGGACCGGCGGCAAGGAGTGGGCGACGCAGGTCCCGCTTCTGACCGGCGTGCTGCCGGGCGCGCTGCCTGAAGGCGACTATCGCTTCGCCTCCCCGCTCCCAGATCCCGAGCTTGCCGCCTTGGGCTTCCTCGCCGGACTCTATCGCTTCACGCGCTACAAGACGGCGAACGGACTCAAAGCCAAGCGCCTTGTGCTGCCGGAGGGCGCGAGCAAGGATCAGGTTCTCGCCCTTGCCGAGGCCCTTTATTTCGGGCGCGATCTCATCAACACGCCGGCCAACGATTTCGGCCCGGCGGAGCTTGAGGGCGCCGCGCGCGAGCTTGCCACTTCCTTTGGCGGCAGCATCAAGGTGACGGAGGGATCGGGGCTCCTGTCGGACAATTTCCCCATGATCCACGCGGTGGGACGGGCGAGTGACCGGGCCCCCCGCCTGATCGATCTTCACTGGGGCTCCGAGCACGCTCCTAAAGTGACCGTCGTCGGCAAGGGCATCTGCTTCGATACCGGCGGCCTCGACATCAAACCGTCAAGCGGCATGGCGCTGATGAAGAAGGACATGGGGGGCGCAGCCTCGGCGCTTTCCTTCGCCCTTCTCGTCATGCGGGCGAAGCTGCCGGTGCGGCTTCGCGTGCTGATCCCCGCCGCCGAGAACTCGATCGCCGGCAATGCTTTCAGGCCGGGCGACGTGCTGCCGAGCCGGAACGGCATGACGGTGGAGATCGGCAATACCGACGCCGAAGGCCGGCTCGTGCTGGCCGACGCCATCAGCCTCGCCGACGAGGAGGCGCCGGACTACCTCATCACCATCGCCACCTTGACCGGCGCCGCGCGTGTCGCGCTCGGACCCGATCTGCCGCCCCTCTATACCGACGACGAGGACCTGGCGCAGCGCCTTCTGGCCTCGGGCCGCGCGACAGGCGATCCCTTGTGGCGCATGCCGTTTTGGGCGCCTTACGACAAGCTGCTCAAGAGCTCGGTCGCCGATGTGAGCCACATCGCGGAAGGGTCCTTCGCCGGCTCGATCATCGCCGCTTTGTTCCTCAAGCGCTTCGTGCACGACGCCAAGCGCTTCGCTCATCTCGATATTTTCGGCTGGGTTCCGCGCGAGCAGCCCGGACGCCCGCAAGGCGGCGAGCCGCAAGCAGCCCGCGCGCTCTACCACTTCTTCCGCCAAGAGCTCGGCGCGTCGTGAGCGAGGGGGTCTTGCCAGATCGGCGCCGCCACGCTTATCGCGCGGATCTTGCGGCCGAGACGCTGCGTGGGCTGGTCGAGGCCAAGCGCTATGTGAAGGGTGAGCCCCGCCAGGTCGGCGCCCCGTCATTGCCCTTGCGGCGCGAGCCGCGTTTCGATGCGACGCTCGACACCGAGGCGCTTCTCGGCGAGACGGTCACGATCTACGACGAGAGCGAGGGCTGGGCCTGGGTGCAGCTCGCCCGCGACGGCTATGTGGGCTACATGCCGAGCGAAGGTTTGACGTCGCGCTTGGCGGCGCCCACGCATCGCATCGCGGTGCTGCGTACCTATGTCTACTCCGAGCCCGACGCCAAGACGCCGCCGCTCTCTTTGCTCAGCCTAAACGCGCGCTTCACCTCTTCAGGCGCGGACGCCAAGTTCCTCGCTCTTGCGGGCAGAGGCTATGTCTTCGCCGGCCATGCCACGCCCATTGGAGAGGTCGCGCCCGACTTCGTCGCCGTCGCGCAAGCCTTTCTCGGCACGCCCTATCTTTGGGGCGGGCGTACCAGCGTAGGTCTCGACTGCTCGGGTTTGGTGCAGCTCGCCGTCGAGGCAGCAGGTTACGCCGCGCCGCGAGACGCCGACATGCAGGCGGCCGAGCTTGGGCGCGCCATCGACTGGCGCCCCAGTACCAAGCTTCGTCGCGGCGACCTCGTGTTCTGGGAGGGTCATGTCGGCATCATGACGAGCGCTAAGGACTTCCTGCACGCCAACGCCTTCCACATGGCGGTCGAGGTCGAACCCTTCGCCGCGGCGAGAAGGCGCATCAAGGCGGCGGGTTATGAGGTGACTTGCGTGCGGCGCCTGCCGCGTCTTGGGGGTTAACTGGCATCCTGTCTGGTTGACGGCTTTTCGCGCCAACCGGCGCTTGCAGCGGCCGCCCTTACCTGGGGGATTCCTGGAACTTTTCCCGCCGCGATAGGTTTTCTCCCACGATACTTTGCTTCATTTTTGCGCAATACAGGAGGGCTTCATGACAGCTCAACCTGGCAGGACCAAAGACGGCGTTTGTCG
>DATEVP010000409.1:0-3720 GCA_035258465.1 Hyphomicrobiaceae bacterium | reverse complement strand
CGCCTTGAAGCGGTTGAAGGCGTCCTCGAAGGCGTTCTCGCCCAGCTCGTAGCCGAGCTCCTTCAGCTTGACGCGGAAGGCGTTGCGCCCCGAGTGCTTGCCCATCACCAGCGAGGTCTTGGACACGCCCACCGACTCAGGCGTCATGATTTCGTAGGTCTGCGTGTGCTTGAGCATGCCGTCCTGGTGGATGCCGCTCTCGTGCGCGAACGCGTTGCGGCCAACGATCGCCTTGTTGTACTGCACCGGGAACGAGGTCGCCGCCGCCACCAGCTTGGAGGCGCGGTTGAGCATGGTGGTGTCGATGCCGACCTGGTAGGGCAGCACGTCGCCGCGCGTCTTGATCGCCATCACGATCTCCTCCAGCGCGGCGTTCCCCGCCCGCTCGCCGATGCCGTTGATGGTGCATTCCACCTGCCGGGCGCCGGCGCGGATGCCGGCCAGCGAGTTGGCGACCGCCATGCCGAGGTCGTTGTGGCAGTGCACGGCGAACGTCACCTTGTCGGCATTCGGCACCCGCTCGCGCACCGTTTGGAACATCTGGAAGTATTCCTCCGGCGTCGCGTAGCCCACGGTGTCGGGCAGGTTGATGGTGCGCGCGCCGGCCTTGATGGCCGTCTCGATGCAGCGGCAGAGATAGTCGATCTCGGTGCGGGTGGCGTCCTCCGCCGACCACTGCACGTCGTCGACCCAGTTGCGCGCTCTGGAGACCTGGAAGTGCACCATCTCCAACACCTCCTCGGCCGACTTCTGCAGCTTGAACTTGCGGTGCACCGGCGAGGTGGAGATGAAGGTATGGACGCGCGGGCGCGCGGCGTGCTTCACGGCCTCGCCGGCGCGGTCGATGTCCGCCTCACCGGCCCGCGACAGCCCGCACACGACCGAGTTCTTCAAGCGTTTGGCGATCTCGCTGACGGCCTGGAAGTCGCCTTCCGAGGCGATCGGAAAGCCCGCCTCGATGATGTCGACGCCCATGGCGTCGAGGAAGTCGGCGACCTCCAGCTTCTCCTCGAAGGTCATGGTGGCGCCGGGGCACTGCTCGCCGTCGCGCAGGGTTGTATCGAAAATGTAGACGCGGTCGGCGTTGGAGCCCTGCTCACGCGCGCCGGCGGCGGGTTTGGGGTGTGGAGGCGGGGACATTCTGGTGTTCCTCGATCAGCGGCCGGATAACATCCTTCCGGCATCGACACGACGATTTGGGTTTGCTTTCAATCCCCTGAGCGGCTGTCCCGGATCACCGGGCACAAGCGGGGCTCAGGGGCCGATAAGGAGCAGGGTGCCGAGCAGTCCAAGCGCCGCCGCCGCCGGCAACCGGCCGGCGATGGTCAGGTCAATCGTGGAGCACTTCGCGCTCACGGGGCCTTCCATGCGATCGGGCGCGCAAATCGCACCCACGCAACAATCCGCCGCCACTTAAGCCAAAGGCAGGGACCAAAAGCAAGCAATTTTGTGCTGTTTACGGGCAAGCATTGGAGTTCCGCGCGCGGGTTGGGTGCTCTGCGAGCCCTTGCAGGGCGAGCATCCCGCCCGCAGCTCGAGCGCAGGACGACCGCTGGCCCAGCCCTGCGCGAACGCGCGTTGCATGAGCGTCCATGCTCCTCCTATCCTTGAGCCCGCCTGCCGTGAGTTCGATCTTGCCACCACATCAACCTGGCCGAGCCGAGCTGTCCCGTGCGCCTCTCCGTCCTCGATCAATCGGTTGCCGTGGTGGACCGGCCCCAGGCCGACGCCATCCGCGCCACCATGGCGCTCGCACGCGCCTGTGAGGGCTGGGGCTACCACCGCTTCTGGCTCTCCGAGCACCACGCCAACGCCACCATCGTCGGCACCGCGCCCGAGATCCTGGTCGCGGCCATTGCGGCAACCACCAGTCGCATGCGCGTCGGCAGCGCGGGCGTGATGCTGCCGCACTACTCCCCCTTCAAGGTGGCCGAGCAGTTCCGCGTGCTCGATGCGATCGCGCCCGGCCGCATCGATCTGGGGCTAGGCCGCGCACCGGGCTCGGACGGCCGCACGGCCTTCGCCCTCAATCCGCTGGCCAACGAGCGGCCGGCCCAGTTCCCCAACGACGTGCGCGACCTCATCGCCTGGGTCACCGGCGGCGAGCTGCCCGAGGGGCACCCATTCCGCGCGGTCAAGGCCTATCCAGCCGGCGACACCGCGCCGGAAATCTGGATGCTGGGGAGCTCCGACTACGGCGCCCAGGTCGCCGCCCACTTCGGCCTGCCCTATGCGTTTGCCTGGTTCTTCACCGAGGGCGCCGGCGGCGAGCAGGCGCTCAAGCTCTATCGGCAGCTCTACCGTCCGAGCCCGCGCCACCCCGAGCCGCACGCCGCGCTGTGTGTGTGGGCGCTGGCGGCCGATACCGAGGAGGAAGCCCAGCACCACTTTGCCTCGCGCGCCCGGTTTCGATTGCTGCGCGACCGCGGCATCTTCGCCCCGCTCGAGTCACCGGAAGCCGCAGCCGCCTATCCCTACACGCCCGACGAGACCACCCGGATCGCCCAGTTGCGCGCCGGTACCATGATCGGCACCGGCCCGCAGGTCGCCGACCGCATCCGCGATCTGGCCCAGCGCATGGACGTGCAGGAAATGGCCGTCGTCACCTGGGCCTACGACGAAGCCGCACGCCACAAGAGCTACCACCTGCTGGCGCAGGCGATGGCCTAGAGCGACGTGTTCACGTCGCTGCGCGAGTGGGGCCAGCCCCACGCCCCGCTGGCGGGACACCCGCCAGCCCACCCGTCCTTTTCGTCGCAAAGACGGGGAGTTCGAGGGGTGTCCCGTCGTGTCGAAGACACGCCTCCAATATGACGAGCGGGTCGAAGGGCGGCCGCCCTTCTCGCGAAGCGACCTCGCTGTCCAAACTCGGTACCGTTTGAATGAGTCGGAACACTGATGTCTGCCGAGCCCTTGCAGGGCGAGGTCGGGCGGCACCCTCAAACCTCGATCTTCCCCTCCGCCACGCGCACGGCGTGCCCGCCGATGCGCACGGCGGCGAGCTTGCCGCCCTCCACCTCGAGCGACAGCGCAATGTGGCTCGGCCGGCCCATCTCGTAGCCCTGCTCGATTGAGCGCTTGTGCAGCCCGTCGGGCAGCTCGTCGAAGCGGTGGATGACGCCGGCGAAGGCCGCCGCCGCCGACCCCGTCGCGGGATCCTCCGGCACGCCCATGTCGGGGGCGAACATGCGCGCATGGAACTGGGACGTCGTGTGCACGGTCTGGCGGCAATAGAGGAAGACGCCGACCACGCCCTGGCCCTTGAGCGCGCCGGCCCAGTGCTGCGAGGCCACCTGCGCCTTCGCCATCACCTCCAGCGAGGCGATCGGAGCGAACACGAAGTTGTTGCCGGCCTCGAACTTGGTCGGCCGGTGGTTCTCGAAGCCGATCTCGCCCGGGATCAGCCCGAGCGCCGCCGCCAGCCGCTCTGCCGAAGGCGGAGCCCCGCTGTCCTCGGGCCGCTTGGGCGCATCGAACTCGGCGAACGGCGCCGCCTTGGCCCGCAGCCGCACGCCCACCCGGACGATGCCGATCGTCTCCTCGAGCACCACCAGCGCCTCGCCGTTGCCCGCCGCACCCGCAGCCCCGCGCAGCTCGGCCAGCAGCGCACCGGTGCCGACGGTGGGGTGGCCTGCGAACGGCACCTCGGCCGCCGGCGTGAAGATGCGCACCCGCGCGGTGTGGGCCCTGTTCTGCGGCTCGAGCACGAACACCGTCTCG
>DATEVP010000408.1:0-4552 GCA_035258465.1 Hyphomicrobiaceae bacterium | reverse complement strand
GCGGAAGGGCTGCGTCAGCATGCGGTCGAGCCGCTGCTCGGCCGGATCGCGGAATTGGGCAATGCCGATGGTCATGGCCTGATGACCGGCTGCCGGCTGACCACGATAGGTGCCAAACAGCCGGTCCCACCAGGGCAGGTTGAAGCCGAAATTGGAGTTCGTCTCCCGCGCCACGATCGAGTGATGCACGCGGTGCATATCGGGCGTCACCACGATCCAGCGAATGATGCCGTCGAGCCATGCCGGCATCCGCACATTGCTGTGGTTGAACATGGACGTGGCGTTGAGCAGCACCTCGAACACGAGAACTGCAACGGCTGGCGTGCCGAGCGCGGCGATGACGCCGAGCTTGATCCCCATCGACAGCAGGATCTCGATCGGATGGAAGCGGGCACCCGTGGTCACGTCGAACTCGAGATCGGCGTGATGCATGCGATGCAGCCGCCATAGCGCCGGCACGGCATGGAACAGCACGTGCTGCAAATAGATGGCAAGATCGAGCAGGATGATGCCAAGCGGCATGGCGGCCCATGCGGATAGGCCGATTGCGTAAAACAGGCCCCAGCCCTTGGCCTCCGCCAACAGGGCGACGCCGACCGCGGTCGTGGGAAAGACGAGGCGGACCAGGGCCGTGTCCAGCACGACGATTGCGATGTTGCTTGGCCAGCGCGTGCTCCGGCCGATTTGCTGCACGCGGCGTGGGGCCAGTAGCTCCCAGGCCGCCATCGCGGCGAAGATGCCGCCGAAGGCGCTCAGGCGGATCAAGGGTTCGTTGGCGAGTATGTCGGGCATTGCGCGGGACCTTCTTGCCACGGGGCGTAGCGCCCAAACTCATCAGCTGCCGGCGATATCGCCGCGCCGCCGCTGATATTCCTCCCGGTCGATTTCGCCCCGGGCGTAGCGCTCATCCAGAATGTCGCGCGCCGTGCGCACCCGCCGCCCGCCATCGTCGCTGCCGCCGCCGAGCCATCGCACCAACACCACGATCAGCGCTATCAGCAAGGCCAGCGGCACGATCATGAAGAGCGGCCCCAGCCACATGCCTCCCCAACCCCATCCCGTCCCCCAGTCGTGCATCCACCCGGGACCCCACCCTTGTGCCCGAACGGCAGTGGCTGAAGCGACGGATGCGAGCAGAGCAATGATGGCGGCTGTCGACCTCATGGGGGACCTCACCTTGCTGGCGGCGACGGGGATTGCTTCCTGCCTCAGAAAGAAGCCCCGCACCTCACCTCTTGAGCCGGGCTTGACGGCCTCTCTCTTTCATTCAATATATCACTTGAATGATTTAGTGAGAGATCCCCATGGTGTCAACCGTCAATCCCAAGCGCGCCCTTTATGCCCAGTTCGCCGCGGTCGCCCGGGCCATGGCGCATGCGCACCGGCTCGAGCTGCTCGAGCTGGTCGCGCAAGGCGAGCGGAGCGTCGAGGCTCTCGCCCAGCACACCGGGCTCTCGATCGCGAATACCTCCCAGCATCTGCAGCAGCTGCGGCGGGCTGGCCTCGTCACGGCGAGGCGTGACGGCAAGTACGTGCTCTACCAACTCGCGGATGAGCCGATTCTCGACCTGCTTTCGGCCCTGCAGCGCGTGGCGGAGAAAAACGTCGCCGAGGTCGACCGCATCATCCGCACCTACTTCCACGAGCGCGACAATCTCGAGCCCGTGCCGCGCGCCGAGCTGACGCGGCGCATCAAGCAGGGCCTCGTGACGGTTCTGGACGTTCGGCCTGAGGACGAGTTCGCGCTCAGCCACTTGCCGGGCGCCATCAATGTCCCGCTGCGCCAGCTCAAGCGCCAGCTTTCAAAGCTCGACCGCAAGACCGAGATCGTCGCCTACTGCCGCGGCCCTTACTGCGTTCTCTCGTTCGAAGCCGTGGCCCAGTTGCGCAAGCTCGGCTTCAAGGCGCGCAGGCTGGAGGATGGGCTTCCCGAGTGGAAGGCGGCCGGATTGCCGGTGGAAACGAGTGCGGTCCCATAGGCCGTGTATTGCCGATCGGCTCCGCGTTCGGCAATTCGCATTGCCCGGTCCGTCCCCGCTTGCCGGCGATCACGAAGATGTGCTTCCAGTCGCGCTCTCCTTCGCCCGCGGCACTCTCGGGTCTTGACTTGGGTCAATGATGCTCGAGTGCCTGAGCGCATGGTGGTCAGCGTCTGCCTCGGCATCACATTTTTCGGTGGCAATGGGAGAGCTGCAATGACTACCAATATCGGAACCATTGATCGCATCCTGCGCATCGTCGTGGGTCTGGCGCTCATCGCGTCTGCCCTCGGGCTCTTCGGTGCCGCCTATCAGTCCGTCTGGGGCTGGATCGGCCTCGTCCCGCTTCTGACCGCGATTGTCAGCTGGTGCCCCGCATACGCCGTCCTCGGCATCCGCACGTGCAAGCAGGCACATGCGACCTGAGTGCAGCGAGGTTGCCCAGTGACAGGATCATGACGCGTCGGGGGCTCGCTATCTGCACGGACTGTGATCTCGGATCGCCATCGTGGACTCTCTAATCGTATCCGCGCTCGATGCCACCGTTGACGTCGTCGAGATTGTCGAGCGCAAGGGCTTGGGCCATCCCGACACGATCTGCGACGCTCTCGCCGAGACGTTATCGCGCAATCTCTGCCGCGAGTATCGCAATCGCTTCGGAACGGTCCTGCATCACAACGTCGACAAGGCCCTCTTGCGCGGCGGCCGCGCGGCGCCGGCCTTCGGCGGCGGACACGTCGTTGATCCGATCAATATCTATCTGGCGGGGCGGGCGACAACCGAGGTCGGAGGTAAGGCTCTCCCGATCGAGGAGATCGCTGTCGAGGGCTCACGCGCCTGGCTGCGCGCCAACCTGCATGCCCTGGATGCTGAACGCCATGTCCACATCCACGACCTCATCCGCCCAGGCTCGCAGGACTTGCAGGAGCTGTTCTCGCGGCACCCCGGTGTTGCGCTGGCCAACGATACGGCGATCGGCGTCGGTTACGCGCCGTTGAGCTCGCTCGAGCGTCTCGTGCTTTTGCTGGAAAAGCGCATCAATGGCAGAGACCGCAACCATGCGCATCCGGCCTGGGGCGAGGACGTCAAGGTGATGGGCATCCGTTCCGGCAACACAGTCCGTCTCATGGTGGCGTGCGCAATGATCGGCAAGCATCTGCCTCACATCGACGCCTATCTCGCGGAAAAGGACGCACTTGCAAGCATGGCTCAGGCACTTGCGCTCGAATGCGGCTTTCCTGCCTGCGAAGTGAACGTCAACGCCGCCGACCATCCGCAGGCCAATGCCGTCTACCTCACGGTCATGGGGACCTCGGCCGAGGCTGGCGACGATGGCCAGGTCGGGCGGGGCAACAGGGTCAATGGGCTGATCACACCCTGCCGGCCCATGATCCTCGAAGCGGTCGCAGGCAAGAACCCCGTCAGCCACGTCGGCAAGCTCTACAACGTTCTCGCCCGCGAGATCGCCGAGACGTTGGTTGCAAGGGTGCCAGAGATTGCGGCCACACAATGCATGATCGCCAGTCGAATTGGCGCGCCCGTCACCGAGCCAGCCATGGTGCATGTCAGAATCGCGACGCGAGACGGCGTCCCGATCGCTCGCCTGAAGCCAATGGTCGAGGACATTGCAGCCGCTGGTCTGCTTCGCGCCCCGAAGCTGGTCGACGACTTCATCTCCGGCACGATCGATGTTTTCTGAAAGCCACTGAGGCCAGCGCGCTCCATCTTCGTCCAGCGGCGGGCGACGATCGGAAAGTCTCGTCGGGAAGCTGGAGAACTGGCCGAGACGTGACGCCGCGACCGCTTTCCAAGAGAGGCCGCATGGCTTGCCGTCAAAGCCTCGCCGAATCGCTGTCGCGTTTCCTACGCGTTCACCTTGTCTGTAAAGGCGCACCCCTCACGCAGGCCAAGCTTGCGGAAGATTGTCGCGGCCGGGCAGAACCCCGTGAAAGCGGACTGTATCAGGTTCAAACCGACGAACGCCGTCAGGAGAAGCCAGTACGGGCTGACATACCAGGCAAGCGCGAGGCTGGTAAGGATCATCATTCCGGCAAAAGCAAAAACTGCACGATCGACGTTCATGGCAGGCTCCTTTGGCAACAGCCGTCACTTGCACGGCTCACCGGTCGGCGACGCCGCCCGATGAGAGATTGGATTTCGTCCAGGCGACGATCTGGTCCGCGTCCATGACGCCGGATGTGCGCGCAAGGACCCGGCCCGATTGCATGAGCAGCATCGTGGGGATGCTGCGGATGCCGAGGCGCGCCGACAGCTCCGGCGCCTGGTCGGAATTGAGCTTGAGGAGGCGAACCTCCGGCTCGAGCGCGCCGGCAGCCTTCGCGAACATGGGTGCCATGGCGCGGCAAGGCCCGCACCAAGGGGCCCACACGTCCACCAGGACGGGAATGTCGTTGCGCTGCACGTGACGCTCGAAGCCCGCCGCGTCGACCTCGACGGGATGGCAGGCAAACAACGGCTCATGGCAGGACCCGCAGCGGGCGCGCCCGGCAGGCCGGCCGCCGGCCACGCGGTTGATCTGGCCGCAACGACCGCAAACGATGTGGCGTGCTTCG
>DATEVP010000407.1:0-5210 GCA_035258465.1 Hyphomicrobiaceae bacterium | reverse complement strand
ACCCTGACCCTCTCCCCATGCTGAAGGAGCATGGGGAGAGGGAACCGATCGGCGCCCGCCGTGCGCGCTCGCCGATGTGCGCCGACGACGAGTGAACGCCATGATCGCCAAGCCCTCTCCCTTCCGGCCCCTTGCGGGCGCCACCGTGCCGGACGCGGCGCCGGGCAACTGGGTCGATCGGCTGGCGCCGGCGACGTGGCTGCCCTACCTGCGGCTTGCCCGCTTCGATCGGCCGATCGGGGCGTGGCTGCTCTTGTTTCCGTGCTGGTGGGGCCAGGCGCTGGGCGAGCTGTCCATCGGCCGGCCCTATCCCAATCTCTGGTATCTCGCGCTGTTCCTGGTCGGCGCCTTTGTCATGCGCGGGGCCGGCTGCACCTATAACGACATCGTCGACCGGGACTACGACGCCAGTGTCGCGCGCACGGCGGCGCGGCCCATTCCCTCCGGCCAGGTCAGCGTCACCGAGGCGTGGATGTTCCTCGCCATCCTGGGCCTGGTGGGCTTCCTGGTCCTCATCCAGTTCAATCTGTTCACCATCGTGCTCGGCGCCGGCTCGCTTTTCCTGGTGGCGATCTATCCCTTCATGAAGCGCTTCACCTACTGGCCGCAATTCGTGCTGGGGCTGACGTTCAAATGGGGCGCCCTGGTCGGCTGGTCCGCTGTCACGGGCTCGCTGTCCCTTGCGGCAATCGTGCTCTACGCGGGTTGCGTGCTGTGGACCATCGGCTACGACACCATCTACGCCCACCAGGACAAGGAGGACGACCTGGCGATCGGCCTGAAATCGACCGCGCTCAAGTTCGGCGCCGCAACGCCGCGCTGGCTGACGGTGTTCTATGCGGGTGCGGTCGTGCTGTGGGCGCTGTCCGGGGCGATGGCGGGCGCCCGCATCGCCTTTTTTCTGGTCCTTGCCCTCTCGGCGGTGCAGCTCGCCTGGCAGGTCGCGACCCTCGACACCGCGGACCCGGTAAATTGCCTTGCCCGCTTCCGCTCGAATCGGCTGATCGGCTGGGGACTGCTGCTGGGCGCGGTGATCGACATGGGGCTCGTCGCCCTGTTCGATGCGGCATGAGGAAAGTCGTAAGGGGGCGCCACCGGCTTGGGGCCGGTGGCGTCACATCCTGCCAACTCTTGAGCGGCCGTCTGTGCAGCCTTCGATCGTCACGGTGCCACAAAACGCTTCCGATCCGCTTAAGCGAAAGCCTAAACCGCAGGTTAGCGCGTGCCCCGTCGAGGCTGAAAAGCCATCGAATCGAGGTTTTGAGCGGAATATCCTGCGTGCCACAGCACAGCCCCGCGCTCGACGCATGGTCGAAGGGGTCAGACGGTCAGACCCCTTACGTCCGGCCCCCGCGTTCGCTATCACGGGGTCCGAGGGCGGCCCCGGCGCACAATTTGCATTGTTATTGGCCGGCCGCCGCGGAGGATGCCTGTTGCCATGCCCGAGCTGAAGCTCATTGCGCTCGATGCCGATGACCTGGCGGTGATCTCGGCGCACATGCAGGACGCGGTGCTGAAGGTTGCCGACCTCGCCTACCTGCCGGCGGAAAAGCGCTTCGCAGCCGTGGGCAATCGCTTCGACTGGGCCGAGGCGCTCAAGGACGGCAAGCTGCGCGGCCGGGGCTACGCGCGCCGCCAGGCCGCTCTGCGCTTCGAGCGCGTGCTCGCCGCCAAGGTGCAGGGCATCGACATGCGCCGAAAGGATGCCGTGCTCTCCTTGCTGGCCGTCAGCTTCGAGCCGGGCGAGATGCCGGCGGGCAGCGTGACGCTCCACTTTGCCGACGGCGCCGCCATCAGGCTCGACGTGGAGTGTATCGAGGCCGAGTTGAAGGACCTGGGCCCGGCGTGGAGCGTGAAGTCGATGCCGCGCCATCCCGACGAAGACCCGCCGCGAACGTGAAGGGCCAAAGCCGATGCCCCTTCACCTCACCACCACCGACGCCGATTTCGAGCGCGCGTTCGCAGCCTTTCTCGCCGCCAAGCGCGAGAGCGCGGAGGATGTCGATGCGGCGGTGCGCACCATCATCGCCGACGTGCGCCGGCGCGGCGACGCGGCCCTGATCGAGCTGACGCAGCGGTTCGATGCTCTCGACCTCACCAAGACGGGCATGCGCGTGAGCGCGGCGGAGATCGGCGCGGCAGTGGCGGTGAGCGACAAGGCGACGCTCGCCGCGCTGGAGCTGGCGCGGGCGCGCATCGAGAGCCATCACCGGCGGCAGCTGCCGCGCGACGAGCGCTACACCGACGCGGCCGGAGCCGAGCTCGGCGCGCGCTGGACGGCGGTGGAGTCGGTCGGGCTCTACGTACCCGGCGGACTTGCCAGCTATCCGAGCTCGGTGCTGATGAATGCCGTGCCGGCCCAGGTCGCCGGCGTGCCGCGCATTGCCATGGCCGTTCCCACGCCGCGCGGAGAGATCAACCCCCTGGTGCTGGCGGCGGCGCACATGGCTGGCGTCACCGAAATCTATCGCATCGGCGGCGCCCAGGCGGTGGCGGCGCTGGCCTACGGCACGGAGAGCGTGAAGCCGGTCGTCAAGATCGTCGGGCCGGGCAATGCTTACGTCGCCGCGGCGAAGCGCCAGGTGTTCGGAGTGGTCGGCATCGATGCCATCGCCGGGCCATCCGAGGTACTGGTGATCGCCGACAAGGACAACGATCCCGAATGGCTGGCCGCCGACCTGCTGGCGCAGGCCGAGCACGATACGGCCGCGCAGGCGATCCTGATGACCGACAACGCCGCCTTCGCCAAGAGCGTCGAGGCGGCTGTGGTGCGGCAGCTGACCGATCTGCCGCGGGGCAACGTTGCCGCCGCCAGCTGGGAGATGTTCGGCGCAGTGATCCTCGTGCGCTCGCTCGAGGAGGCTCCTGGGCTCGCCGACCGCATCGCCGCCGAGCACGTGGAGATCGCCACCAGCGATCCGGAAGCGCTGGCCGGGCGCATCCGCAACGCCGGCGCCATCTTTCTGGGCGCGCACACGCCGGAGGTGATCGGCGATTACGTGGCGGGCTCCAACCACGTGCTGCCGACGGCGCGCAGCGCCCGCTTCTCGTCGGGGCTCGGCGTGCTCGACTTCATGAAGCGCACCTCCCTGCTGAAGCTCGATGAGCGCGCTCTGCAGGGGCTGGGCGAGGCCGCCATGACGCTCGCCCGCGCCGAGGGGCTCGAGGCGCACCGCCGCTCCGTCGCCGTCCGCTTGAGCAAGAAGTGAAGGGCGCGGCGATGTTCGAGCCACCGGGCTCCGACCCCAACTCCAAGGCCCGGCTCACCGCCATCCGGCTCGACGAGGCCTCGATCCGGCGCGCCAACGCCAACGTCGAGCATGAGCGCGAGGTGGCGATCTTCGACATTCTCGAGGCCAACCATTTCGCGCTCGAGGGCCGCGACGACGGGCCCTATACGCTCGATCTGTCGATCGTCGAGGATCGGCTGGTGTTCGCGGTGGGCCAGGAGGACGGCGCCGACACGTTCACCTTCGTGCTCTCGCTCACCCCGCTGCGACGCATCCTCAAGGACTATTTCCTGGTCTGCGAGACCTACTACCAGGCCATCCGCACCGCGCCGCCCTCGCGCATCCAATCGATCGACATGGGCCGGCGCACGCTGCACGACGAGGGCAGCCGGGTGCTGGTCGAGCGGCTGAAGGGCAAGATCGCCGTCGATCGTGACACGGCGCGGCGGTTGTTCACGCTCATCTGCGCACTGCATTGGAAGGGATGAGAGTGGCGCGCGAGGGGGGCCAGGACCTGCCGGGCGCGGTACTCTTTGCCTGTACCACGAACACCGTCCGCTCGCCGATGGCGGCGGCCATCCTGCGCCACCTGGCCGGGCGCAACGTCTACGTGGAGTCGGCGGGTGTGCGGCCCGACAGTGCCGATGCATTCGCGGCGGCGGTGATGGAGGAAATCGGCATCGACATCTCGCGCCACACGCCCCACACGCTGCGCGAGCTGCACGACACCTCCTTCGATCTGATCATCACGCTGTCGCCGGAGGCCCACCACCAGGCGCTGGAGCTCACCCGCACCATGGCGGTGGAGGTGGAATACTGGCCGACCTTCGACGCCACGCTGATGGTCGGCCACGGCAGCCGGGAGCAGATCCTGGAGGCCTACCGGGGCGTGCGCGATGGCCTTTTCGCCCGCATCAAGCAGCGCTTCGGGTTGGAGGGCGGGCCTTCGGTGTAAGCTGTCGGACGTGACATTGTGGGTCAGACATCCCATATAGGTGGCTGGTGTGGCTCTTGGTCGGGCCGACTTCTTGAAGGGGCAACCATGTCATTCTCACGTTTGACCGCTGTTATCATTGCTTTGGCGGCCGGGCTCGCAATCGTGGCGGCCGACGAGGCAAACGCGCGCGCTGGCGGCAGCAGCAGCTTCGGCAGCCGGGGTACTCGAACCTACACGGCGCCGCCGGCCACGAACACGGCTCCCAAGGCCGCGCCGATCGAAAAATCCATGACCCAGAAGGGCGGCGCTCCTACGGCGGCCCAAAGCCCCCAAAGCCCGCAAGCTTCGCGCTTCGGCGGATGGCGCGGGATTCTCATGGGCGGCCTGATTGCCGCCGCCTTCGCCAGCATGTTCGGGTTCGGCGCGCTGGCCAGCGTGGTTGGCTTTCTACTGCAGTTTGCGCTCGTCGCCGGCGTCATCTACCTCGTCGTGAGCTTCATCAGAAGCCGCAACCAGCCGGCCCTGGCGCGCGCGCCGGTGCGTGGCGCCGGCGGGTCACCTCCCGGCGATATGCTGAGCCGGCAGCCACTTGCTTCCAATGGCACCGCCTCCGCGTCCGCGGCGACCCTCACGATCGGCCAGAGCGACCTCGACTCCTTTGAGAGGCTGCTCGGGGAGATCCAGACGGCCTACGGCCGCGAGGATGTCGACAAGCTCGGAGCGATGACGACGCCCGAGATGCTCTCCTATTTCAGTCGGGACCTATCCGACAACGCGAAGCAGGGTGTGCGCAACGAAATTTCCGACGTGAAGCTCCTGCAGGGCGACCTGTCGGAAGCCTGGCGTGAAGACGGCTCGGACTATGCAACGGTTGCGATGCGGTTTTCCCTCGTCGATGCGACGGTGGACCGCGCGACCGGCAAGGTCGTCTCCGGTGACCGCACCCGTCCAACCGAAGCAACGGAGCTGTGGACGTTCCGCCGTGACGATCGCGCCCGTGCCGATGGCTGGCAGCTTTCAGCCATCCAGCAGGCGGCATAGCC
>DATEVP010000406.1:0-4284 GCA_035258465.1 Hyphomicrobiaceae bacterium | reverse complement strand
GGGGCAGATACGTTCGCCGAGTCGGCGCATGTTGCTGCCCCTCACCCTAACCCTCTCCCATCGTGCCGAAGGCGCGTCTTCGACACGATGCCTGAAGGGGCATGGGGAGAGGGAATTCACTCTATGAGCGCGGAGCTGTGGAAGCGGCAGGCGGCCGAGCGGGCGCTGGCGTACCTGAGCGATGGCATGAAGGTCGGGCTCGGCACCGGCTCCACGGCGGCCAAGTTCGTCGATCTCGTGGGCGGACGCGTCAGGCAGGGGCTCAGGCTCACGTGCGTGCCGACCTCGGAAGCCACCCGCGCGCAGGCCGAGCGCCTGGGCATCGCGCTCACCACGCTGGATGAGACGCGGCAGCTCGATCTCACGGTCGATGGCGCCGACGAGCTCGACGACGAGCTGCGCCTGATCAAGGGCGGCGGGGGCGCGCTGCTGCGGGAAAAGATCGTGGCGATGGCGTCCCGGCGCATGGTGGTCATCGCCGACGCCTCCAAGCGCGTGGCCACACTCGGCAAGTTTCCGCTGCCGGTGGAGGTCATTCGGTTCGGCCTTACGGCGACGTGCCACTTGGTCGAGACCCTGGCCGCGGACGCGGGGTGTCGCGGCGAAGTCAAGCTGCGCCTCGGTGAGGGCGGGCAGCCGTTCGTCACCGACAGCGGCAACTACCTGCTCGACTGCGCGTTCGGCCGCATCGACAAGCCCGAGGCGCTGGACCAGGCGCTCAAGCGCATTCCCGGCGTGGTCGAGAACGGGCTGTTCCTGGGGATCGCCAGCACGGCCATCATCGCCGGGCCCGCCGGCGTGGAGGTGCTGGAGCGCACCGGGCGACGAGCCGATTAGCGCGTGTCAACCGCGCACTCCAAGCAATTGAACAATCACTTTTAATCACTCGTTAGTGAAAGCGCCTTCAAGGTTTCGGGCGGGTGCCTATGTCGGCTGCGAGGCCGTCGCACCGTTGGCGGCGAAACAGAACCATTGGAACCAAAGCTAGACGAGACGCGGAGCAAGGTTCAGGGCGAGTTTCACGCGCCTTTGTCCCCTGCAGGAAGGCAAATCATGTGGAGTTGGCGTGACGAGTTGCGCGAGATCCTTTGGCTCGCCCTCATTGTGGGCGGCCTCTCGACGCTGGCGGTTTCATTCGCCGTGGCCGTGGCTATCGTCTGATCCGGCGTTGGAGGCTGGGGAAACGCGACGCGGGCCCGGAAAGCGGCTAGGGTGCGCCCGTCGAGAGACGGGAAGAGCCAAGGACCATTTCCATGCCCTATCGCGCGTTACTGCTGGCAGCGGCCCTATTCGCTTTGCCGCTATCGCTCCCGTCGGCCCGCGCACAGGCGCCCGATCCCGCCCGCTTGGCCGCCGCCAAGGAGATGATGCAGGTCGCCGGCGTCGGCAAGCAGTTCGAGGAGGTGATGCCCGTCCTGCTGCAGCAGCTCTCGCAGGGCTTCATCGCCGTTGCTCCCGACAAGGCGCAGGAAATCCGCGACGTCTTCAGTCAGCTCGGCGGCAAGTTCAACGAGCGCAAGGGTACGCTGATCGATCAGGTCGCCACGCTCTATGCCGAGCAGCTCTCCGTCGAGGAGTTCACCGCCGTCATCGGCTTCTACCGCTCGCCCGCGGGCGTGAAGATGATCACCATCCAGCCGCAGATCATGCGCCAGGCGATGCTGCTCGGTCAGCGCTGGGGGGCAGAGCTCGGGCGCGAGATCGAGGAAGAGGCGCGCCGCGAGCTCAAGAAGCGCGGAATCGAGCTTTGAGAAGAGGCCGGCGCTGCCTCTTAAGGTTGACGCGCGATCGGCAGTCCCCGTCTACCTGGCGTGCATGACGCTGTTCAAAGGAACGAGCCTGACCTGGTGAGCAGCGGCAGATGAGCGAGTACGACTACGACCTGTTTGTCATCGGCGGGGGATCGGGCGGGGTGCGCGCGGCGCGCGTCGCGGCCGGCCATGGCGCCAAGGTTGCGATCGCCGAGGAATACCGCTTCGGCGGCACCTGCGTGATCCGCGGCTGCGTGCCCAAGAAGCTTTTCGTCTATGCCAGCCGTTTCCGCGATGAGTTCGAGGACGCCGCGGGCTTCGGCTGGACGGTCGCGCCGGCAACCTTCGACTGGCCGACGCTGGTTGCCAACAAGGACGCGGAGATCACCCGCCTCGAGGGCCTCTATCGAGCGGGCCTCGAGCGGGCAGGTGCTGCGATCCTGCATGCCCGGGCGGAGCTGGTCGATCCACACACGCTGATCGTTCAGCCGGGCGGGCGCAAGATCACGGCCGGCACCATCCTGGTCGCCACCGGCGGGCGGCCCACCGTTCCGGACCTGCCGGGCGCAGGGCACGCCATCACCTCGAATGAGGCGTTCCATCTCGAGGCGCTGCCGAAATCAATCCTGATCGTTGGCGGCGGCTATGTCGCCGTGGAGTTCGCCTGCATCTTCTCAGGCCTGGGCGTCGACACCACGCTCCTCTACCGCGGCCCCAAGATCCTGCGCGGGTTCGACGAGGAGCTGCGCGACCACCTCACGCAGGAGCTTTTCAAGCGCGGCATCGACGTGGTGTGCAACGCCAAGCCGGCGGCCATCGAGAAGCGGCGGTCGCGGTTCACCGTGACGCTGGAGGACGGCAATACGGTGGAAACTGGCCTCGTCATGTTCGCCACCGGCCGCATCCCCAACACGGGCGGCATCGGGCTGGAAGCCGCGGGCGTCGAGCGCGGGGTCGACGGCGAGATCCTGGTCGATGCGTACTCGCGCTCGTCCGTGGACAACATCTATGCCGTGGGCGATGTGACCGACCGCTTCAATCTGACGCCGGTCGCCATTCGCGAGGGCCATGCCTTCGCCGACACCGTGTTCGGCAACAGGCCGACGGCGATCGACCACGAGCTGGTGCCGACGGCCGTCTTCAGCACGCCCGAGATCGCAACCGTCGGGCTGACGGAAGAGGCTGCGTGCGAGCAGTATCCGAAGCTCGACATCTACAAGGCGAGCTTCCGCCCGCTCAAGCACACGCTCTCCGGCCGCGACGAGCGCATGTTCATGAAGCTGCTGGTCGACGGCGACAGCGGCCGCGTGGTCGGCTGCCATGTCATGGGCGCGGACGCCGCCGAGATCGTGCAGATGGCGGCGATCGCCATGAAGCTCAAGGCCACCAAGGCCGACTTCGATGCGACGGTCGCCCTGCATCCGACCGCGGCGGAGGAGCTGGTGACGCTGCGCGAGAAGTGGGTGCCGCCGGTCAAGCCCGCCGCGCCCAAGCCGCGCCGCAAGAAGAGAGGCTACGATGAATCGGCTTGAGGGGCGCATCGCGCTGGTGACGGGCGCAGGTGCCGGCATCGGCCGCGCCACCGCTCGGCTGTTCGCCGCCGAGGGCGCGCATGTCTACGTCACCGACGTGAACGGCCCGGCGGCCGAGACGGTGGCTGGCGAGATCGCCAAGTCGGGCGCCGCGGCGCAGGCGATTGCCGCCGACGTCTCGCGCGGGCAGGACGTGACGGCCATGTTCCGCGCGGTCGAGAAGGCGCATGGCCGGCTCGACATCCTCGTCAACAACGCCGGCCTCAACGTGCGCGGCGATTTCCGCCACCTGAGCGACGCCGACTGGGTCAGGATCCGCGAGGTCAACCTCGACGGCGTGGTGCGCGTCGCCCGCGACGGCTTTGCGCTCCTGCAGGCCTCGGGGCGCGGCTCGCTGATCAACGTCGCATCAATCATGGCCCACCGTGGCCTGCGCCAGCTCACCGCCTACTCGGCCACCAAGGGGGCGATCACGGCGCTGACGCGCGGGCTTGCCGTCGAATATGCGCCCTACAACATCCGGGTGAATGCGATCTGCCCCGGCTTTGTCGAGACGGCGTTGACCGAGCGCGCGCTCAAGAATCCCGGCATCGCCAAGGCGCTGCTCGAGTCGACGCCGCTGCGCCGCTTCGGCCAGGCCGAGGAGATCGCCAAGGCCGCCCTGTTCCTCGCCGGCGACGATGCCTCCTATGTGACCGGCGCGGAGCTCGCCGTCGACGGCGGCATGTCGGCGGGGCTCTAGTCTGGGGGTTCGCACCACCCAATCCGGCGCGACAGGAAACGGAGGTACCATGGACGAGACAACGATTGACCGCGCGGCGATGGGGAAGTTGGCCAAGGCCCTGGCATTCATCTGCGGCGCCGATCACCCCACGACGGTCGCCCTCAGGACAGCCGCCGAGAGCGGCGCAGAGCGAGACATCAAGAACGCCCGCACGCTGTTCCTGAGGCTGAAGCCGAGCGACCGTCGGGCGGCGTTGACGATGCTCGAGGATTGATCG
>DATEVP010000405.1:0-5820 GCA_035258465.1 Hyphomicrobiaceae bacterium | reverse complement strand
TTCCAGCGCAGGCGCGACAGGCCGAGCAGGGCCAGCGTCACGTTGCGCAGGATGGTGTCGCGCGGGAAGAGCGTGATGATCTGGTAGGTGCGCGCCAAGCCCAAGTGCGCGCGCTTGCGGCTGGCGGCACGCGTGATATCGCGGCCGAACAGGGTGATGGTGCCGGCGTCGGAGGCAATCTCGCCGGTGATCAGGTTGAACAGCGTGGTCTTGCCGGCCCCGTTCGGGCCGATGATCAGCCGGCGCTCGCCGGGCTCCACCACCAGGTCGACGTTGCCGGTGACGCGCAGGCCCCCGAACGATTTGCACAGCGATCTGACGGCAAGCGCGGTCATGAGGTCGGCTCCCCGGCGGGGCGCAAGGCCGCCCTGCCGTTCACCCTCGATCTCAGGGCCTGCGAGGCCGTCCGCCACAGACGCACGGAGCCCGGAACGAGCCCCTCCGGCATGAAGCTGATGATGAGGATGAAGATCACGCCGAGCACCAGGTTCCAGCGCTCGATGTAGGCGCTCACCACGTTCTTCATGATGACGACGATGGCGGCGCCGAAGATCGGCCCGAGCAGGGTCCCGCTGCCGCCCGAGATCACCATCAGCAGCGCCTCGGCCGAGGTGGTCAGGGCCACCACCTGCGGGCTGATGAACTGGTTGTAGTAGATGAACAGGAGACCGGCGACGCCGGACCAGAAACCGGAGAACATGATGGCGAGAAACCGGATCAGCCAGACGTTGTAGCCGAGCGCCGTCATGCGCCGGGACTGGTCGCGCGTGCCGGCGAGGCTGGCGCCGAACGGGGAGCGGACAAAGACCGCCATTGAGACGACAGTGACCAAGAATACGACGAGCGTCGCGTAGTAGAAGGAGGGCGCGCTGGCGAGGCTGAGGCCGAAGGGCGCCGGCCGGGTCGTCACGTTGACGCCATTGTCGCCATTGGTCAGGCCGGCCCAGCGGTAGGCGATGCCCCACAGGATCTGGCCGATGGCCAGCGTGATCATCAGGAAACCGATGCCGGTGGCGCGCAGGGCAAGAACGGCGAATACGGCGGTCGCGAGCAGCGTGGCGAGAAGAGCGGCGAGGTTGCCGGTGAAGTGGCCGTAACCGGCATCGAGCAGCAGGGCGGCGGTGTAGCCACCCATGGCAAACAGGCCGGCGTGGCCCAGCGACACCAGGCCGGCGTAGCCGACCAGCACGTTGAGCGCCAGCGCCAGCACCGCCCACAGCAGGATCTGGCTGGCGATGTTGATGTAGTAGGAATTGCCGACCCAGGCGGGGAGCGTGGCGAGCGCAACGAGGGCAAGGAGAATTGCGGCTCGGCGCAGCGTGATCCGGCTCACGATACCACCCTGCCGAACAGGCCCTGCGGCCGCAGCACCAGGATCAGCAGCATCGGCAGGAAGAGGATGACGTAGGCGAGGTCGGGAAACATGGCCTGGCCGAAATTGTAGAGGAAGCCGATGAGAAAGCTGCCGACCAGCGCGCCCAGCAGACTGCCGGTGCCGCCGAGGATCACCACGATCAGCGCCAGCGGCAGCATCTCGAAGTCGAGGCCGGGATAGACCGACAGATAGGGCGCGCCCATCACGCCGCCGAACGCCGCCAGCGCCGCGCCCAGCGCAAACACCAGCGTGAAGAGCTGCGACACCTTGATGCCGACGACGCGGGCGATGGCTGGATCATCGACGCCGGCGCGGATCATGGCGCCGAGCCGCGTCCAATCGACCAGCAGCCAGAGCGCGATGGCGATCACCATGGCAACCAGGACGATGACGAGCCGGAAGATCGGGAAATAGAGGCCGGCCACCTGGACGATGCCGCGCAGATGATCGGGCGTGGCCGGCTGCCAGGGATCGCCGGTCCACAGCATCAGGCAGACGTCGCCGACGATGAAGGCGAAGCCGAGCGTCAGCAGCACTTGTGGCAGGACCTGTCCCTCGAGGCGGCGCAGCAGCAAGCGCTCGATGATCCCGCCGATGACGGCCATGGCCGCGGCACTGCCGAGCGCGGCGATCCAGAAGTTGTAGCCCTTGGCGAGCAGGGTGACGCCGAAGTAGGCGCCCAGCATGAAGAACGACCCGTGCATGAGGTTGGGGATGCGCATCAGGCCGAAGATCAGCGAGAAGCCCGACGAGAGCAGGAACAGCAGGCCGCCCAGCGCAATGCTGTTCACCGCCAACGTCAGCCACAGGGTCATGCGCGCATCGTGGATTCCCCTCCCCTTGACGGGGAGGGGTTAGGGGTGGGGTGAATGCGCAAACGGCGGTAGAGAGGGACTACCCCCACCCCCGACCCCTCCCCGCAAGGGGGAGGGGAGCCTGCGCGGCTCACACTCGAGACCACAGCTACCGCCTACCTTCGAAAAGGACTTCGAGCGGCTTCAGTTCTCCAAATACTTGGCGGGAGGATTGTCGCGCGCGTAGACGGGATTGGCCAGGAATTCCTTCTCGTTGTAGGTCCAGAACTGGCTGACGTTGGGATAGCTCTTGATCACCGTGTTGACCAGCTGGCCGTCCTTCCTCTCGCAGCGGCGAATGAAAACCTCGCCGACTACATTACCGTACTGGTCGAACTTGATGGCGCCGCGCGGCGTGTCGGCGAGCGATACCTTGTGCAGGGCTTCGGCCAGCGCCTTGCGGTCGTCGGCCTTGGCGCCGATGGCCTGAATAGCGGCTTCCACGCACTGACCGGCGACGTACATGCCGGCCGAGTAGCCACCGGGCAGCACGCCGTAGTCCTTCTGCATGGCCGCGAGGAAGCGCTTGTTGCTCTGGCTCGGTCCGCTGGCGGAATAGAAGGCCGCCGACAGGACGCCAACCGCCTCGTCGCCGAGGCTCTTGAGCAGCGCATCGTCCATGGCGGTCCAGCCGGCGAGCAGCGGGATCTTGCCCTTCAGACCGAGGTCGGCATAGGCGCGCATGAACTTCACCGGATTCGAGCCGGCGAAGCCGTTGAACACGCAGTCGACATCTTTGATCTGGGCGATGAAGGGCGTGTAGTCGGGCGTGACCAGCGGCGGCCACAGCTTCTTGACGACCTTGCCGCCGCCATCCTCGAACACGCGCTGGAAGCCGGCCATCTGCTCGTAGCCGAAGGCGAAGTCCTCCGAGATGGTGGCGGCGCGCTTGTACTTCAGCTCCTTGGCGGCATAGTCGCCCATCACGTGGCAGCACTGTGCCGAGGTCGCCGACGGGCGGATGACGAAGGGGTTGGCCTTGCGCTGTGTAACGTCTTCGGCCGCGGCGAGGCTGATCAGCGGGGTGGCGTTGTCGCGCACGTAGTCGGTGATGGCCAGCAGCTCGAAGGCGGCGAGCGGGCCTAAGATGACGTTGACCTTGTCGCGCTCGATAACCTCCTGCGCCTTGGTCTTGGCGCCGGCCGGATTGCCGCCGGTATCGGCCACCAGCAGCTCCACCTTGCGGCCGGCCAGCGTATTGCCCTTCTCCTTCAGGAACGCGGCGATGCCCTGCTCCATCTGGATGCCGCCCTGGGCGAGCGGCCCGGTCTTGACGGTGAGAAGGCCGATCTTGAAGGGCGCGCCCTGCGCGTGCACGGCGGGCATCTTGATGGCGGCGGCGCTGGCACCGGCTGCCAGCATGCCTTTGAGGACGGTTCTGCGCTCGACTGTCATGGCACTTCACTCCCTGGTCGTTGCTCGTTGATGGCGGCCGGCACTGCCGGACCGGTGGTTATTCCTCGATGAGCCCGATTTCTTCGGCGGAATGATGGGCAGCAGCAGAAAGGGCTGCCGGCCGCGGCCGAAATGCAGACTGGTCGTGCCGCCGAAGATCTCCGCCGGGCGATCGCGTGGATCGTCGTGCAGGAACGGCCCGCAGCCCTTCAGCTCGTTCTTGAAATTCGACAGCCGCCCGCCGCTTGCCCCGGCGTACTCGTAGTCCTTGCCGCGGATCGTCAGGCCGACGCGGTATCCCGGAGGCACCACGATCGAGGTCGGCCAGATCTCGATGTCGAGCTCGACCGGCTCGCCGGGGGTCAGGGGCTGCTCCTTGTCGTGCGTATGGTAGGGCCGATAGGGCATCGACAGCTTGCGGTCGAGCTTGCGATGGGACGCACGCAGCCAGCCCTGCGCGACCGGCGTGTGCGGGTCGATGGCGCCCTGGAACACGACTTCCGCCAGGTCGGGCTTGAAGACGCGCAGCACGACGAAAAGGTCGGCGTCGCGGGTGGAGGAGGAAACGAAGAGCTTCAGTGAGGAGGGCCCGGTGATCTCCGTTTCGGCCTCGAGCGGGCCGGTCAGGAAGGTGACGCCCTCGCCCATCGCCTCGAAGGCAACGACGGCCGCGCCCGAGGCTTGCTTTTCCTCCAGCGTGCCGCGGGCGGGGTCCAGGTAGAGCCTGGTCCATCTGGTGCGCGCCAGCGGCCATTCGTTCTCGTCGCGCTCCTCGAACCCGCCGAGGTGGCGAACCTGGAGCGCGACCTTCGGCCGCTTGTCCCAACCGTTGTCCTTGCCGTGCAGGAAACGATCGAAGAATGCGAGCTGCAGCTCGCGGCCGTAGTCGGTGTAGAAGTGCGTCCAGTGCTCGAGCCCGTGCGCCTCGAGCCATTTGTGCTTGGAGGCGGCGCGCACGAAGCCCTCGAAATTGCCGCGCGGGTGCAGGCCCTGGCCGCCCCAGTTGGCGGCCGAGAGAAAGGGCACCTTCACCTTCGCCCAGACCGGCGAGCGCTCCTTGTGATACTCGTCGTCGAGCGGATGCTCGCGGATTTCCTCGCCCAGCGCGCAGCGGTTGCCGGCGAGCTTGCCATCGGGCAGCGTCTCGGGGCCGCACACCAGCTCGCCATGCACGCGGCTGCGCCTGCCGCGCTCGCCCGCACCGTACTGCACCGTGCGCACCTGCATGTCGTACCAGTTCTCCCAGAACGTGCAGAGGATGCCGCCGTGGTGGGTCATGTCCCGATACCAGTCGGCGGCGCCCTCCCAGATGCACATGGCGGCGAGATGCGGCGGCTGCAGCGTGGCCACGTGCCACTGGTTGATGCCGTAGTAGGAGACGCCGTTGAGCCCGACCTTGCCGCTCGACCAGGGCTGGGCTGCGGCCCACTCGATGCAGTCGTAGAAGTCCTTGGTCTCGCGCGGCGAGAAATGATCGATGAAACCCGGCGAGCAGCCGCAGCCGCGCGAATCGACGCGCACGCAGGCGTAGTCGCGCGGCACCCACTTCTCGGGGTCGACCACCTCCCAGCTCTGGTACTTGTTGCTGGAGCCGGCGGTGACGTCGGGGTGCGCCGCGGCCATGCGCTGCCAGGCGCTGGGGTAGCCGTCCTGGAACGCGAGGCCCTTGGCGTAGGGACCGTAGCTCAGGATCACCGGGTAGTGGCCGTCCTTGCGCGGACGGAAGACGTCGCAGCGCAGGACGACGCCATCGTCCATGAGGATGGGCACGTCCCAGCCGATGCGCATGTTGTCGCGCACCTCGGACCGCGCCGAGGCAATACCGGGCTCGGAACGCGAGGCTCGCAGCTGCACGCCATCCCGGGATCGCATCGTTCTGGTTCCCGCGCGCGGCTCCCCTCGGGTGCCGCTCGCCTCGCGGCCTACACAGGATTAAAGGCAGCAGGCAGAGGGCGCAACGCGAATCCAGGCCAAGGGCGTAATCGCTGGAGCTGCTGGGGGCGATAATCTTTTGTGATGTCAGGCGATTGTGGGATGCGAAGGTGCTAGGCTTGCCGGGAGCCCACAAACGGCGGCGCGAATTTCGCACGGGAGGCACGGCGGTGCGCTGGATCAGGTTCTCGCAGCAGGGCAAGACGGCCTACGGGCTCGTCGAGGGCGACCGCATCGTCGAGGTCGCGGGCAGCCCCTTCAGCG
>DATEVP010000404.1:0-9011 GCA_035258465.1 Hyphomicrobiaceae bacterium | reverse complement strand
GTCTGCGACACGTAGATGGCACCCGGGCCCGGCAGCTCCATGCCGAACACCGCCGAGATGTAGCCGGCCGTCAGCATGCCGTGGGCGATGAGGTCCTTGAAGATGGTCTTGGCGGCATAGGCACGATCCAGATGAACGGGGTTCTTGTCGCCGGTCACCTCGGCGAACGTGACGATGTCGTTCTCGCTCACCGTCTTGGAGAAGCTGGCCTCCATGCCGACCTCGAGATCCTCGAAGCAGTAGGCCTGTCGGGCAATGAGGTTCATCTCTTGTGCCTGTGTTGCGTTCATGCGGCGCCGCAAAATTAATCGTCATTAGGTTGCGCCGCAACAAGTCCCGCTTGGCATACATAACAATGCGTAACTTATCGAAAAGTTCATACAAACCCTGAGGATTTGCGGCCACACGGGTCCGCCCGGGGCGCCCACAGGATCTGCGGCCTTGCGGCGCACCTCAGGTTCCGTTGCTGCAGGTGCGCACGTCTAATAGGCAATTTCGGCACGGCGGTTGCATAGGCTCGACTGCCCGAGCTATAAGGCCGGGATTCCAGCGCATTTTTCTGCTGTTTTGGCCTACCCGGCGCATACCGGTGTCGGTCTTAGAAAAGGATCCCTATGAGCGACCGCCAACTCTTGATGCCGAAAGCCACCGCCGTCTGGCTCGTGGAGAACACCTCGCTGTCCTTCGACCAGATCGCCGCGCTGTGCGGCCTGCATGTGCTCGAGGTGAAGGGCATTGCCGACGGCGACGTGGCGCAGGGCATCAAGGGCATGGACCCGATCTCCACCGGCCAGCTGTCGCGCGAGGAGATCAAGCGCGGCGAGGAGGACCACGACTACCAGCTGAAGATCGCCGAGGCGAAGGTCGTCATCCCCGACGTCAAGACCAAGAAGGGCCCGCGCTACACGCCGGTCTCGCGCCGCCACGACCGGCCCAACGCCGTGCTCTGGCTGCTGCGCAATCATGCCGAGCTTAAAGACAGCCAGATCATGCGCCTGGTCGGCACGACCAAGCCGACGATCGCCGCCATCCGCGACCGCACGCATTGGAACTCGCAGAACCTCACCCAGCAGGACCCCGTCACCCTGGGCCTGTGCACGCAGGTCGACCTCGACGCGGAGGTGCAGAAGGCGGCCCGCCGGCTGGAGCGCGAGCGCAAAGAGCAGCGCAAGGAGATGGAGAAGGCCGGCACCCTCCTGCCCACCTCGCAGACGACGCTGCCGCCGGGCCTGGGCCCGCAGCCGACCGTGGAGATCATGGCGCCCAAGCCCGAGGAGGAGGCGAAGGAGGAGACCGAGCGGGAGGAGGAGGCGCGCGTGCTCGCCAGGTTGCGCGAGATGCGCAGCGAACCCAAGCCCGAGGACGAGCAGCCGGGCTGACGTTGGCAGCTCCGTGACCCTTGGCGGGATCAAGGTCGGAAAGCGTCTACGTTGCGGGCTAGATCGCGATTCTTGCGATGCAAGGTCTAGGTGTGACCAGCTGTTGTCCGTGCGTTTGAAAACTTCACTTTGCGGATCGTGACGTAATGATCGTCAACGTCGTACATGACCCAAATCGTTGGCATCTCGTGCGCCCAAGAGCCCTCATAGACGAAAGCCCGCGCCTGACCGCCCTCAGCTAAGGGCACACCACAGGTCGGATCACGCGCCAAGACCCACATTATCACATCCCACGCTTCTTGGGCTCGTGCCCATCTCGTGCAAGCCTCTTCGACATCCGCCTCGACCTCGGGATCTTCCCGCACGGTCCGCATCTATTTGAGCCCGAGCGTCTTAGCTTCCTCTTTGGCCCAGTCCAGCTCCTCATCGCGGGGCTCACGAATTCGGGAGGCAAGGAAGGCATACAACGGAAGTTGCTCGCCCATGGCCGCAATCTGCCATGCATAGTCGTGAGATTTTTCACTTATCGAGGCCGCGGTGTGCGACTCATCAATATGCTTGATCCACCAGTCGATGAGACTCAGCTCCTCCGGACTGAAAACGCTCGTGTCCGGCGGTTGGAACGCGCGAAACCGGGTGATCTTGTGATCGAAAAAGGGTTCGCTCCAAACCGAGATCAGTCCTTCATTCTCCAATTCACCCTGGATTTCCAGTATGTGCTTGGGCCTGGGACCGAACTTGTCGCGAATGTATGTTTCGCCAGCTATTGGCTGACCGAATGCCTCGTTGGCGCGTGCTTCCGCGAACCACAAAACCTTGTTGAGCTTCGTAGAGCCGAAATCGCGCCGCTCGCCCGCCCTCCAGATGATGTAGAGGACGAGCGCCTTGAACTTATCTCGATTGAATTCCATGCCTATCGTCGGCGAATCGTTTCAGCCGCATGTAGCAGTTTTTTCTTGACTCGACCAGAACTTAGCGATTCGTCAGCGAAGCGTTCACCGTGCCCGGAATCAGACCCGCAGCGTCTGATTCCAAATGTGACCTTTCCGTACGGCGCAAGGGGTCAGACCCGCAGGGTCTGACCCCTCTTCACTCGCGCACGGGCACGACGTAGTTGAGGGGGAGGCGGCCGCCGTCGGCGAAGATGGTGGTGCCGGTGACGTAGCTCGCCTCCTCGCTGGCCAGCCAGGCGACGATGGCGGCAATCTCGCGCGGCTGCCCGAAGCGGCCGATCGGCGTGCGCGAGAGCACCTTCTCCCGGAATGCCTTGTCCTTGATGACGCCATCGAGCAGCGGCGTCTCGATGGTGCCGGGACCCACCGCGTTGACGCGGATGCCGTGCGGCGCCAGCGCGATCGCCATCGCCTTGGTGAGCTGGCTGATGCCACCCTTGGAGATCGAGTAGGCGACATGGTCGGGCAGCGCGAAGCGCTCGTTGATGGAGCTCATGTTGACGATGGCGCCGGCCTGTGACGCCCCGGCCGGCGGGCCCTGCTTCACCATCTGCCGCGCGGCCGCCTGGCCCATCAGGAAGGCGCCGCGCAGGTTGACGCCGAGGATGCGGTCGAATTCGGCGACCGGCAGATCGAGGAACGGCGCGTCGTCGAGAATGCCGGCGTTGTTGACCACGACGTCGATGCGGCCGTGGGCCTCGAGGGCCGTCGCGATGGCGGCATTGACGTCGGCCTCCTTGGCGACGTCGCAGGGAGCGAACCGAGCGGTGCCGCCCGCCGCCGCGATCGCGCGCGCGACGCGCTGGCCGGCCTCGGCGTTGATGTCGGTGAGGAGAACCTTCGCACCCTCCTTGGCGAGCCGCTCGGCGCAGGCGCGGCCGATGCCTTGCGCCGCGCCCGTGACGATCGCCACCTTGCCGGCAAGCAGCATGTTTCTCTCCACCAGATTGATTATGGGCGGCAGGCTAGGGCGCGATGCGCCCTCGTTCAAGCCAAAGGCGATTGGGTCACTGACCGCCGGGATTGCCGAACGGCACCCAACCCGGCGCGGGGGATGGCGCGGGTAATTTCCACCACACCTGGCGGTTCTCGGCCTCGGGCTTGCTCGTGGGCCCGCCCAGCGCGCTCAAGCCTTCGGGCAGCGGCTTGCGCTCCGCTTCGGGGGCTTGTGGCGCGGCGGCCGCGGCGACGGCCTGTGTCGCCGGCGGCTCGACCGGGCGCGGCGGCGCTTCGGCCAGCGAAACGCTCGTCACCTCCGTGCGGAACGGCGTTTCGACGGCCGCCGGGGAGGGAGGTACGGCGGGCTTCGCCTTCGACTCGCGCAAGAGGTCTTCAATCGATGTCGGCAGGCGCCGCGGCGCGAGGCGGACGCGGACGCTGGTCTTGAGGATTTGCGCGCCGGATACGGAAGCGACCTCGATGCCGACGTCAAAAACTTCCGGCGTGCCTTCGCCGAGGCTCACCTGAAGGTCGGGGAGGTCGGCGAGCCGGAGCGCCCAGGTGTGCTCGTCCCGGCGCTCGCCGTTGGTCAGCCGCGCCGTCTTCGGCATATCGCGCAAAATCACGCGGGCGTTGTCAGGATCGGCGATGCCGCTGACCTGCAAGGGGAACGGCGAGGTGCCACGCCCGCTGCGCGCAAGCGTCATATTGAGCGGCGGTGGCGGGCCCGGCGGCTCGACAGCCGCGGCGCGCTTGGGGCCCTCGCGCGGCGGCAAGGCCGGGGCAACGGTTGCCGCGCGCGTCATGCTCCCAGACGACGGTACTTTCGGGGCGGGCCGGACTGGAGCCGATGCCGTGGCGGAGGGCGCGGCGGCGGCGCCATCGCGCGCCTGCTCGGTGGTGACGTACGGCAGGGCAACGATGGCGGCAACGCCGACCAGGCCGCTGCCGAGAAGGCCCAGGCCGACATACCTTTGCACCACGCGCGGCCGGGTTCTGATCGTCGGCTGCGGGCCCACGTCGAGCCGGGCCAGTCGCGCCATCAAACTGTCGGCTTGCACACTCCCGCGGGCATACGCTGCTCTGCCCCGCATCGGGCGCCTCCTCACACACGCGATACATTGCGCCGACGCATCGCCGGGGCGATTTGCCGCGCAAGTGCCGACCAGCGCCCCGCATCGTGTCAGCAGCTGAGATTTTTCCACCGTTTAGCCGGCGAAATCAAGAAATTCTCTGCTTTTGATATCCACGCACCGGGCGTGCCGGCGGCGTCATCCTTATCCCGAAGCGGGGCGTGTTTGCACCCTCCGCGCGCGATTGCCGCCCATGGGGCCTTCCGGTAGCGTCATGAACCCAACAGCCGAGTTCTGCGCCTCGATCGATCCGGGCCGGCCCGCGATGACCAGCAATCCCTTCACGCAGCACCTCGACAAGTGCGCCGCCAATTATCAGCCGCTGACGCCGCTGGTGTTCCTGGAGCGCGCCGCGGCGGTGTTTCCGGATCATCTTGCGGTCGTGCATGGCGGCCAGAGGCTCAGCTATGCCGATCTCTACGGGCGCGCCCGCAGGCTGGCCTCCGCGCTCGTCCGCCGCGGCATCGGCCCCGGCGACACGGTGTCCGTGATGCTGGCCAACACGCCGCCGATGCTCGAGGCGCACTACGGCGTGCCGATGGTCGGCGCGGTCTTGCATTCCATCAACACGCGGCTCGATGCCCGCATCGTTGCCTTCCAGCTCGAGCATTCCGAGTCCAAGCTGGTGGTCTGCGACCGGGAATTCGCGCCCATCATGGGGGAGGCGCTGGCACAGATGAAGCGGCGGCCCATCGTGGTCGACTACGACGATCGGCAATTCCCGCAGGCCGCCGCGCCGCTCTCGGCGACCGACTACGAGGCGCTGCTGGCCGACGGCGACCCATCGTTTGGCTGGCGCATGCCGCAGGACGAGTGGGAGGCGATCGCCCTCAACTACACCTCGGGCACGACCGGCAACCCCAAGGGGGTCGTCTATCACCATCGCGGCGCGCACCTGATGTGCTACGCCAACGTGCTTGCGGCGGGCCTCGGCCGGCATCCCGTCTATCTCTGGTCGCTGCCGATGTTCCACTGCAACGGCTGGTGCTTTCCCTGGACGCTCTCCGCCGTCGCCGGCACGCACGTGTGCCTGCGCTGGGTGCGCGCCGGTGCCATGTACGAGGCCATCGCCGAGCACAAGGTCACGCACCTGTGCGGCGCGCCGATCGTCATGGCGACCCTGCTGGGCGCCACGCCGGAGGAGAAGCGTCCGCTGCCGCACAAGGTCGAGTTCGTGACCGCCGCCGCGCCCCCGCCGGAGACGGTGCTGGCCGCCATGGCGAATGCCGGCTTCAATGTGACCCACGTCTACGGGCTGACCGAGACCTATGGGCCGGCGGTCGTCAACGAGTGGCATGGCGCCTGGGATGCGCTCGACAGCGCCGGACAGGCGGCGAAGAAGGCGCGGCAGGGCGTGCGCTATCCCGCGCTCGAGGATCTCGCCGTCATGGACCCCAAGACGATGGCGCGCGTGCCGGCCGACGGGGCGACGCTGGGCGAGGTCATGTTCCGCGGTAATATCGTCATGAAGGGTTATCTGAAGAACCCGAAAGCGACCGAGGAGGCGTTCGCCGGCGGCTGGTTCCATTCCGGCGATCTCGGCGTGCTCTATGCCGACGGCTACATCCAGCTGAAAGACCGCTCCAAGGACATCATCATCTCAGGGGGAGAGAACATCTCCTCCATCGAGATCGAGGACGTGCTTTACAAGCATTCCGCCGTGGCGTCCTGCGCCGTGGTCGGCAAGGCGGACGAGAAGTGGGGCGAGACGCCGTGCGCCTTCATCGAGCTCAAGCCCGGCGTGCCTAAGCCGTCGGCCGAGGAGATCATCGCCCACTGCCGGGGAAACTTGGCGGGCTTCAAGGTGCCGCACCACGTGGTGTTTGCCGAGATCCCGAAAACCTCGACGGGAAAAATCCAGAAATTCGTGCTGCGCGAGCGGGCGAAGGCCGTGTGAGGCTGCCTACCCCGACGCAATCTTGCCGACGTCGAGCTTCCGCCGTGGCCCTTTGGCTGGCGGCATGGGGGGCGGCTCCTTGGCCCCCGGTCCACTGCTACGCGATCGCATCGGCGCGTATGAGGGGAATGCCGAGCTCGGCCAGGCTGCGGCGCGTGGCGGCCGCCGATCCGTCGACGTCGATGGCGCGGCAGGCATCGTCGATCACGACCACGCCGAAGCCGGCGCGATGGGCGTCCTCCGCCGAATAGCGCACGCAGAAGTCGAAGGCGAGACCGGCAACGAACAGGCGCGTGAGGCCGCGCTCGCGCAGGTAGCCGGAAAGTCCCGTCGGCGTCGTGCGGTCGTTCTCGAAGAAGGCCGAGTAGGAGTCGATGGCGCGATGGTAGCCCTTGCGCAGCACCAGCTCCGCATGCGGGACCTGGAGACGGCCGTGAAATTCGGCGCCCGTCGTTCCTTGCACGCAATGATCCGGCCACAGGACCTGGTCGCCGTAGGGCAGCGCGATGGTCTCGAAGGGCTTGCGGCCGGGATGGGATGAGGCGAAGGACTGATGCCCTTGCGGATGCCAGTCCTGGGTCAGCACGACGTGGGCAAACCGCGAGCCCAGCCGATTGACGACCGGCACGACCTCATCGCCGTTCGGCACCGGCAAATTGCCGCCCGGGCAGAAGTCGTTCTGCACGTCGACCACCAGCAGGACGTCGCGGCCCGTGATCTTCTCCGCCATGGCGGCACCCCCAAAGCTCGGCCGGCGCCCTCCTGCGCGGCAACCAGGTCGCGCCGCTCGTCAACCCGCGCGCCAGAGCCGGTAGGCGGCATTGAACGTCCGCGCCAGATCCCGCTCCTCGTAGCGTATGGCGATCAGCACATAGAGCGTGAAGCCTGCCGCGAGCAGCGCATGGCCCACCGTCATATGCGGCGTGGCCCAGACGCCGAGCAGCACACCGACATACATGGGATGGCGCAGCCACTTGTAAAGCCATTGCGTCTTGAGCCGCGGCGGCGGCGCGGGCCGGCGTCTGTACCAGCTCCAGATCTGGGTAAGCCCGAGCAGGTCGGCCAGGCCGAACGACCAGGCACCGGCGAAAAGGATGATCCAGCCCAGCGCGAATGCCAGCCACAGCGCCTCCCGCAGCAGGGGCGCCTGCGCGTGCCAGACCACGATCGGGATCGGTTGCCAGCACAGCACCAACAGGAAGAGGGCGGCGTTGGCGGCGTGCACATAGGTGGCGCGCTCCAGCGCCGTCGGAACGATCGCCGTCCAGCGGCGCTTGAAGGCGGGCCGCGCCATCAGCGAGTGCTGCAGGCCGAAGGTCGCAATCAGAGCGAGGTCGATCAGGGCCGCGGCCAGCGGATGGCCGACGCTGCCGCCGACATCGACCGACGGCTCGACCCACGGCGCTGCCAGCCTCGGCGCATTGGCGAGAAAGATGACGAACGTGGCCCAGAACACCCACATCACGGCGAACCCGGCGAGCCCATAGGCAAGCCCGGCGGCGCGCCAGAGCCAATCGCCGCGCGAGGCCGCGAAGTCTGCCTGCTTCGTCACGGAGGTCATCAATGCCATTCGCGGCCCTCCGGCTGCGGGTTGGCGACAGGTCGCGCGCACATCTCTTCTGTGGCGGAGCCGAGCGCCTGCTCGATCATTTTCCAGGAAGAATCCGGGGGATTTGCGGCAGCCAGCATGGCCGATGACGAAAGCAGCCGGCCTTGATCGGTCGGGACGGAGGGGCTCGCGGTCGATGGCTTTCCGCAGGCCCCTGCTTTCTGAAGTTGTGATCGGTGTCGCCCAAGGTGCGGGCAGGGTTTATCAAGAGGAAATTGATCCCGAGCGATTGATCCTGGTCTGTATACTCACTTAGAATTCTTGGGCGTTGCCGCTTGCTTCTCGAGCCACGACGGGACGGAAATCCCGCGCATCGAGGACAAACCGGACATTGATCGAAGTTCGAGATGAATCTGACCTTGCCTAAGCTCTGGGGTGCCAGCGTCCGTTACCCGCCCGCTCCCGAGGGGCGCACGATTTATGCGGTCGGGGATATTCATGGTCGCCTGGACCTTCTCGAAGCCGCCCACCGCGCGATCGACGAGGACAAGCAAAAGCTAGGCTCGACCCGGGTCAGCGAAATTTATCTGGGTGACTATATCGATCGCGGCCCCAACCCTGCCGGCGTCGTCTCCCATCTGATCCAGCGCGCGCGGCACGTCAACGCGATCTTCCTGCGCGGCAATCATGAGCAGATCCTCCTGAGCTTCATCGATGGCGAGCCCTGCCTGGACGACTGGCGGACACTCGGGGGAGTCCCCACCCTCCGTTCCTATCAGCTAGAGCCCGGTTTGCTGGCCCGCGACGTGCCGGAGGAAACGGTGCGGGCGGCGCTCATCAGCAAGCTGCCGAGCGACCATCAGCGGTTCTATGCCGAGACGGGGTCCTATTGCGACGCCAAGCCCTATCTCTTCGTGCATGCGGGCATCAGGCCGGCGGTCAAGCTCGAGGACCAGTCGCTCATGGACCTGTTGACCATTCGCGCGGAATTCCTGGAGTTCGGCGGAGACTTGGGCCGGATCGTGGTGCACGGGCACAGCCCGGTCATGGAACCCGACATGCGTCCCAATCGCATCAATATCGATACGGGCGCGTTCGCCACCCACCATCTGACCTGCCTCAAGATCGATGAACAGGGGCCGCGGGTCTTGTCCAGCTGAG
>DATEVP010000403.1:0-4032 GCA_035258465.1 Hyphomicrobiaceae bacterium | reverse complement strand
CTGCGCCGCAGCGTGGAGGGTGCCAAGGGCGGCGCCGAGGAAAGGACCGCCGGCACGGGGCGCGCATCCGCCAAGAAGCCGGCCGCTGACCGGCGCGCCAAGAGCAAGAGCCGGATCAAGAAGGCGGGTTGATCGCGCGGCTGTCATGGCTACCACCAGGCTTCGCGAGTACCACCGCAAACGCAATTTCACGCGCACCGGTGAGCCTCGGGGAAAGTTGCGCCGCCGCGCCGGCGATCTGTTCGTGGTGCAGAAGCACGCGGCGCGACGCCTGCACTACGATTTTCGCCTCGAGCTCGACGGCGTGCTGAAGAGCTGGGCGGTGACCAAGGGCCCGAGCCTGTCGCCGGCGGACAAGCGCCTCGCCGTGCGCACCGAAGACCACCCGCTCGACTATGCCGAGTTCGAGGGCCGCATCCCCGAAGGCGAATACGGCGCCGGCAGCATCATCGTCTGGGACCGCGGCCGCTGGTCGACCGAAGGCGATCCCCACGAGCAGCTCGCCAAGGGCCATCTGGTGGTCGATCTCAAGGGCAGCAAGCTCAAGGGCCGCTGGCATCTCGTGCACATGAAAGGACGGGATAGCCGCGGCAAGGAGAATTGGCTCCTGATCAAGGCCGACGACGAATATGCCGTCTCGGCTGGCAACACGGACTTGCTCGAGGTCAAGCCGCGCTCGGTCAAGACCGGCCGCACCATCGAGGACGTCGCGGAAAGCGAGGTCAAGATCAAGCCGAAGCGCCGGCGCAATGCCGACGCTGGGCCGCGGGCGCCGGCAGTCAAGACGCTCCCCGCGGCTGTGGGCGGCAAGCCCGCGGTGGCCAGCTCCAGCAAGACGCAGGAAAAAATGAAAGGCGGCAAGCGTGCCGCGCTGCCGGATTTCGTCGAGCCGCAGCTGGCGACGCTCGCCGGCAAGCCGCCGTCGGGCGACAGCTGGGTGCACGAGGTCAAGTTCGACGGCTACAGGCTGCTCGCGCGCATCGGCGGCGGCCGCGTGAAGCTGATGACCCGGCGCGGGCTCGACTGGACCGCCAAATTTCCGAGCGTCAAGAGGGCGCTCGAAGTGCTGCCCGTCGTCACGGCCCTCCTCGATGGAGAGGTGGTGGTGGAAACGGAGAGGGGCACTCCGGATTTTGCCGGTCTGCAGGCGGACCTCAGCGAAGGCCGCAGCGATCGCTTTCACTACTATCTTTTCGATCTCCCGTATCTGGACGGCGTGGACCTGACCGGTGCCTCGCTGCTCGACCGCAAGCAGGCGCTCTCGCGGCTCGTTTCCGGTTACGAAGGCGGCGTCCTGAAATACAGCGACCACTTCAGCGAGCGTGGGGATACGATGCTCGCGCATGCCTGCCGCCTGGGCCTCGAGGGCATCGTCTCCAAGCTCAAGAGCGCCCGCTATCGCTCGGGCCGCTCCAAGGCGTGGCTCAAGACGAAGTGCGTCGAGGGAAGCGAGTTCGTCATCATCGGCTACGTGCCCTCGACCACGCAGCGGCGCGCGATCGGCTCGCTGGTGCTGGGCTACTATCGCAAGGGCAAGCTCGAGTATGCCGGCCGCGTAGGCTCGGGGTTTTCCAGCCGCGTTGCCGAGGACCTCTGGCGCAGGCTGGAGGCGATCCGCGTCGACGGCCCCGCGCTCGAACAGCCGCCGCCGGCCGACGTTCGCCGCAACGTGCGCTGGACCAAGCCGTCGCTGGTCGCCGATGTGGAGATACGCGGCTGGACCGCCGACAACATCGCCCGCCACGCCGTCTTCAAGGGCCTGCGACAGGACAAGCCGGCCGCCGAGGTCGTGCGCGAAGCATCCACCACGAAGGCCGCTCCCGCACCTGTGTTGCCGGTCCGGCTCACCCATCCAGACCGCGTGCTGTGGCCCGACGCCGGGGTGACCAAGCAGGGCCTCGCCGAATTCTATGCCGAGATCTGGAAATGGATCTCGCCCCACGTCGTTGATCGCCCCCTGGCGCTGGTGCGCTGCCCGGGCGGCGTCGACGCCGGTTGCTTCTTCCAGAAGCACGCCTGGGCCGGAAGCGGTGAGCACGTCTTGCGCTCGCGCGATCCGGAAGATGGAGAGGAGATCCTGACCATCCACGACCTTAAAGGTCTCCTCTCGCTGGTCCAGGCGTCCGTGCTCGAGATCCATGTGTGGGGCGCGAAGCTCGCCAACATCGAGAAGCCGGATGGCATCACCTTCGATCTCGACCCCGATGCGGAGGTTGCCTGGACCGATGTCGTCGACGCCGCCTTCGAGGTGCGCCAGCGCCTGAAGGAGGCAGGCCTTGCCAGCCTGGTGAAGACGACCGGAGGCAAAGGCCTGCATGTCTACGCACCCCTGAAACCTCATGTCGATTGGGGGCTGGTGAAGGATTTCGCCCACGAGCTTGCCAAGCGCATGGCGAAGGACAGCCCGCACAAATATCTGGCAACCGCGTCCAAGCAGGCGCGCCGCGGTCGTATCTTCGTCGACTATTTGCGCAACGGCCGCGGCGCCACGGCGGTGGCCGCCTATTCCGCGCGCGCAAGAGCCGGCGCGACCGTGTCGACGCCCCTTGCCTGGGAGGAATTGGGGCCCGACATGCGGCCCGACCGCTTCACCATAGCCAACCTCCTGCACCGGCTGGCGCACCTTCAGGACCCCTGGGCGGACCTGCGCAAGATGGCCCGGCGCCTGCCGCGGTAGCGGCTCAGCTCGAGCTTCGGCTGATCCAGGTTGCATCGCCTACGCCCCCAGATACGCGCTCTTGACATGCGGGTTGTCGAGCAGCTCCGCGCCCGTGCCCGAGAGCGCCACCCGGCCCTGCTCCAGCACATAGGAGCGGTCCGACAGCTCGAGCGCGGCAAACGCGTTCTGCTCCACCATCACCACCGTGACGCCGCGGGCGCGGATGTCCTTGATGATGTCGAACGTGCGCTCGACGAGGTTGGGCGCCAGCCCCAGCGAGGGCTCGTCGAACAGCACCAGCTTCGGCCGGGACATGAGCGCACGCGAGATGGCCAGCATCTGCTGCTCGCCCCCCGACAGCGTGCCGGCCGCCTGGTTGCGCCGCTCGTGGAGGACCGGGAAGCGGTCGTAAAGCTGCGCCAGATCGGCGGCGATGCCGGCCGCGTCGGCGCGCAGATAGCAGCCCATCTCCAGGTTCTCGGCCACCGTCATGTAGGGGAAAACGCGCCGCCCTTCCGGGCAGTGGGCGATGCCCAGCTGCAGGATGCGCTTGGGCGCCGCCCGCGTAATGTCCTCGCCCAGGAACGTGATGCGGCCGGCCGCCGGCGCCAGCACGCCCGAAATCGCCCGCAAGGTGGTGGTCTTGCCGGCCCCGTTGGCACCGATGAGCGACACCAGCTCGCCCTGGTTCACCTCGATCGACAGCTCGCGCACGGCCGCGACCTTCCCATACCGGCAGGTGAGGCCCTCAACCTTGAGCACGTGCGTACCTCTCGCCGAGATAGGCGCGAACCACGTCGGGGTTCTTCTGGATTTCCGCCGGCGAGCCGCTGGCGATGATGCGGCCGTGGTTCAGGCAGACGACGCGATCCGACACGCCCATCACCATCCTCATGTCGTGCTCGACCAGCAGGATCGTGATGCCCTGCGCCCGGATGCGGGCCAGCAGCTGCATGAAGCTTGCCGTCTCCGTTGGATTCATGCCCGAAACCGGCTCGTCGAGCAGGAGCAGCCTCGGCTTGGCCGCGAGGGCCACCGCCACCTCGAGCAGCCTCAGCTCGCCGTAGGGCAGCGACGAGGCCGTCTGCTGCGCGCGGGCATCGAGGCCCACGAAGCGCAGGACATCCGCGGCCTCCTCGGCGAGCTGCCGTTCCTCCCGGCCGACCGACGGCAGCCCCAGCAGGATGGCGAGCGGTCGCTGCTTGGAGCGCAGATGCAGGCCGATCAGAACGTTGTCGTGCACGCTCCGGCCGGCGAACACGCTGGTCTTCTGGAAGGTGCGCACCACGCCCAGAGCCGCAATCTGATTGGGCCTCAAACGATCGAGTTTCGTGCCGCGGTAGACGATGGCGCCGGCCGCCGGCTCGATGTAG
>DATEVP010000402.1:0-2008 GCA_035258465.1 Hyphomicrobiaceae bacterium | reverse complement strand
AAAAGCGTCCATAAGTCATGGCCTCACGTCCTCTCCCCAAGGGGAGAGGCGATCATGGCTGGATAGGTTACGCTTCACAGGCAATGAATAAGAAAACGGCAGGCACGGAGATCGAGCGGCTGATCGCGCTGCTGGCGCGGCTGCCGGGGCTCGGGCACCGCTCCGCGCGCAAGGCGGCCCTCGCGCTGCTCAAGAAGCGCACCGATCTGCTGGAGCCGCTGGCGGCCGCCCTTGCCGACGCGGCGGCCAAGATCGTCGAGTGCCCCAACTGCGGCAACATCGATACGGTCGCCCCGTGCACCATCTGCCAGGACCCGCGCCGGGATAAGTCCCTGATCGTTGTGGTGGAGGAGATCGGCGACTTGTGGGCGCTGGAGCGCGCCGGCGTCGTCAGCGGCCTCTACCATGTGCTGGGCGGCCACCTCTCCCCGCTCGACGGCATCGGCCCCGAGCAGCTCGCCATCGGCCGCCTGATCGAGCGCGCCGCCCCGCCGGTGACGGAGATCCTCCTGGCGCTCAACGCCACGGTGGAAGGCCAGTCCACGGCCCACTACGTGACCGAGCAGCTACAGGGCCGCGGCATCACGGTAACGCGGCTGGCCCAGGGCGTGCCGATCGGCGGCGAGCTCGACTATCTCGACGAGGGTACGCTCGCCGCCGCCTTCAAAAGCCGCAAGACGATGTGAGCGGATTGCGCAATGTTGAGATTCACCGCCTCCGGCCACGAAATCCGATGCTGGCGCCGGATGCAGACCTTGGTGCCACAAACCGATGCCATGGACCAAGACTCATGACCCAAGACACCGACAGCTCCAACGCGATCGTCCGTCCTCCTTTCGCTTGGGCCCTTGCGATCGCCGCGGCCCTCGGAGCCGACTGGTTGTATCCTCTGCCATTCGTTCCAGGGCCGATACCGCGCACCGTCGTCGGTGGTGCCGTCTTCGCGCTCGGCTTCGTGCTTGCTATTTGGGCGATCGCCACGATCCGCAAGGCGGGTACACGGGTCGAAACCAATAGACCAACGACGACCATCGTCACGAGAGGTCCTTACCGCTTCACGCGCAACCCCATCTACCTTGGCATGTTGCTGGGACAGACAGGCCTCGCCATCGGCTTCGACAGTCTTTGGATGCTATTCGCGCTTCTGCCCTTCTATCTTGTCATCCGTTACGGCGTGATCGCACGCGAGGAGGCCTACCTCGAACGCAAGTTCGGCAACGTCTATCTTGATTACAAGTCCCGCGTGTGGCGCTGGCTGTAACGACATAACCGGGAGCTCGCATGATCAGTCTCAAAGGTAGGGTCGCGTGGGTGACGGGCGCGGGCAGCGGCATCGGCGAGGCCGCGGCGGTGGCGCTGGCGCGCGAGGGCGCGACGGTGGTTCTCACCGGACGGCGCAAGCAACCGCTCGAAGCGGTGGCGGAGCGCATCGCCGAGAGCGGCGGCAAGGCGCTCGTGCGCCCGGCCGACGTCACCAATGCCGCCGCCGTCGGCAAAATCGCCGAGGGCATCCGCGCCGAGCTCGGTCGCCTCGATATCCTCGTCAACAATGCCGGCTCCAACATTCCCGACCGCAATTGGCAGCGCCTGAAGCCCGAGGGCATCGACAAGGTCATCCAAGCCAATCTCTCGAGCGCCTTCTATGTCGCCCATGCGGTGCTGCCGATCATGCGCGCGCAGAAGGACGGGCAGCTCATCCACACCGCATCGTGGGCCGGGCGATGGATCGGGCCGGTGTCGGGGCCCGCCTACACGGCCGCCAAGCACGGCATGGTGGCCATGAGCCACACCATCAATCTCGAGGAATGCCAAAACGGCATTCGCTCGTGCGTGGTCTGTCCGGGCGAGGTGGCCACACCGATCCTGCTCAACCGCCCGGTGCCTGAGACGCCGGAGACGCTGGCGCGCATGCTCCAGCCGCAGGACATGGGCGAGCTCGTCGTCTTCATCGCGAAGCAGCCGGCGCACGTGTGCATCAACGAGGTGCTGATCAGCCCCACGCACAACC
>DATEVP010000401.1:0-5791 GCA_035258465.1 Hyphomicrobiaceae bacterium | reverse complement strand
GGTCGAGAAGCAGCATGCCAAGAGACTGAAAGGCCGCTAGACGCCGAGCTTGGCGTGATCGATGAGGTGGGGACCAACACCCTAGAAAACCCCCAGATTGCCTAGGACGATTCGCGGTCCCCACTTTCGCTAAGCTGCTGTTTTGGCTGAGAACCCCGCGTCCAGGTCTGATCGCGCTTCAGGAAATCATGCAGGCTCTTGCCGGGCTCGACGCGAAAACGGTCCGGCTGCACCGCGAAGCCGTCGATGCGATCGAGGCGAAAGGTGCGGAAGTCCTCGCGCAGCTCGCACCAGGCCGACAGCAGCCACACCGGCCCGAAGTAGGCGAGGCACAGGGGCCGCACGGTGCGCTCCGATGCCTCGGCCAAGGCGTTGCGATAGCTGAAGTGCACCTTGAGCTGGCTGCGCAAGGCGCGCCGCAGCTCGGCCAGGTCGAACTGGATCGGCTCCATGTAATGGTGTGCCGGCGCCAGCAGCGCGGTGTTCGCCATGTACCCGCGCAGCCGATCGGGAATCACCGCCTCGATCTTGGCGATGACGTTGCTGGCGGCGGTGGCAAGCTCAGCGTCGGCCCACGACTCCACGATCCGCGCGCCGAGCACGAGCGCCTCGATCTCCTGCTCGCTGAACATCAGCGGCGGCAGGTCGAAGCCTGCCTTCAAGACGTAGCCGACGCCGGCCTCGCCCTCGATGGGCACGCCGCTGGTGATCAGATCCTGGATGTCGCGGTAGATCGTGCGCTCCGACACCTCCAGCGCAGCGCTGAGATCGCGGGCCCGCACCAGGTCCTTGCGGCGCATGAACTGAATGATTTCGAACAGTCGGTCGGCGCGACGCACGTTGCTCTCACTCGGGCTCGGAAAGCGGATGCCGCAATCTAGATGAGGTCTCCTGACAGCACGCTGTCAGGAGTGTGTCAGATCTGCTGACAGCAGGGTGTCAGGAGCCCATTGCTATATGCCAAATCACGCGGCCACGAGAGGTGTTTGGCGTCCGGCCGGTCCGCGAAATCGGCTAAGGCGGCCCTCGGCGGCCTGATGCAAAGGCCAAATGACAGGAGAGGCACATGACCTGCAAAGAGCTCACAGCGACTGCCGATCAGGCTTCCCCCACGCTCGCGTCCAGGTTCGCCGGAAGTGCTGTGGGGCTGTGGCGGGCTTACCTGGACCGCCGCGCCCAGCGGGCGACCGTGCGGATCCTGCAATCCCTCGATGCCCGCACCCTGAAGGACATCGGCATCAGCCGGACCGAGATCGACTCGCTCGTCTATGGTGACAGGTACGACCGGCTTCGGCGCTACCAAAGGCCGTAACGCGAATAGAGCCGGCTGCGAGGGCGGCGCCATCACGGCGGTGCCGCCATCTCGTCCTCGACCTCGCCACGGGCCTGCAGCCAGAGCATCACCAGCCAGCAGGCGAGCGCCCAGGTGCCGCCCAGCGCCCATCCCGCCAGCACGTCGGTCGGCCAGTGCACGCCGAGATAGACGCGGGTGGCGCCGACCAGCAGGGTCAGGATCACGGCAACGGCGAGGATGTAGGTCTTCACGCTGCGGCCCGATTGCGTGCGCGCCAGCAGGGCGCCGAGCGTCAGATAGACGACGGCGGCCATCATGGCGTGACCGGAAGGAAAGCTCGCCGTGTAGATTTCCGCGCCGTGCGGGACCAGCTCGGGGCGCGGGCGCGCGAAGGCGAGCTTGGCGCCCTGGCTGACGAGGATGCCGCCAACAACAGAGACGAGCACCGTCACGGCGGCGTGGCTCCGGCGCGTCATCGCAAGGAATCCGGCGACGGCCAGCACCATGAGCGCGAGCACGGCCGTGCCGCCGAGCGCGGTGACGTCGCGCGCCATCTCCTCGAACCACCTGGGACCCACGGGGTCGGCCAGATTGCCCGGCGTGCGCAGCAACAGCAGCAGCCATTCATCGAAGCGGCGCGTGCTGCCCTCGCTCACCTCGTCGGCAAGCTTGGCAAATAGGAAAAGAGCGGCCGCCGCCACGATCAAGGTGACGAGCGTCACGCGCTCGACGCGGGCCACTGGAGCGACCAGCGCCCGCAGCCGCGACAGCATGCCATCCAGATTGGCCATCGCCGGATAATTGTCGGCGCGCCGGCAAGCGTCAATGGCGCGCCGGCTCGGCAGGCTCGATGAAGAGCTCGCCGCCGCGCTCGCTCAGCCGATACCGGGCCGGCGCATTCAGGGCCTCGAGGAGCGCGCCGATGATATTGGTCTCCCGCTCTGCATCGATATTCGAGGTCGTGCGGAGGTTGCTGATCGGTGCAGTCGAGAATTCGGGGGCGAGGATCGGCGTCATCGTTGCGCTCCGTGCTTGCATCTTCCTTCACCCTAAGGCTCGTTAGTGCGAACCGCTGTTACGGGCGGAACAGTGCAAGCGCGAGCCGTGCTGCTGCACGCCGGCTAAGCACTTGACGCCGGCCCGCCGCCGCCTTGTGATGCGGATACGCTTCCCAACAAAGATGCGAGGCCCCGATGAGCAACCGCATGGTCAAGCTGGCGCGCCGTCCCAAAGGCATGACGACACGTGCCGATTTCTCGATCGAGGACGGCCCCGTGCCGCAGCCGGGCCCCGGCGAGTTCCGCGTCAAGGTCGAGTACATCTCGCTCGATCCCGCCATGCGCGGCTGGATGAGCGAGGGCCGCTCCTATGTGCCGCCGGTCGGGCTCGGCGACGTCATGCGCGCCTACGCGGCCGGCATCGTCGAAGCCTCCAACAACCCGAGCTTCAAGCAGGGCGACGCCGTGCAAGGCCTGTTCGGGGTCCAGAAGTACGCGATCTCGAAGGGCGAGCGCATCTACAAGGTCGACACCGGCCAGGCGCCGCTGCAGCGCTGGATCGGCGGCCTCGGCATGCCGGGCTGGACCGCCTACTTCGGCCTCCTCGAGGTCGGCCAGCCGAAAGCGGGCGAGACGGTGGTGGTGTCGGCGGCCTCGGGCGCGGTCGGCTCGGTCGTCGGCCAGATCGCCAAGATCAAAGGCTGCCGCGCGGTCGGCATCGCCGGCGGGCCCGACAAGTGCCGCTACGTCACGAGTGAGCTCGGCTTCGATGCGTGCGTCGACTACAAGGCCGGCAAGCTTGGCCCCGACCTCAAGGCCGCGGCGCCGAAGGGCATCGATGTCTATTTCGAGAACGTCGGCGGCGAGATCCTGGACACGGTGCTGATGCAGATGAACCTCTTCGGCCGCATCCCGGTGTGCGGGCTGATCTCGGCCTACAATGCGACCGAGCTGCCGTCGGGGCCGAAGAACATCCGCGCCGTGCTCACCCAGCGTCTGCGGATGCAGGGGCTGATCGTGTTCGACTGGGCCAACCGCGTGCCGGAAGCGATCGCCCAGCTCGGTGCCTGGTACAAGGAAGGCAAGCTCAAGATCCGCGAGGACGTGCGCGAGGGCGGCATCGACGCCTACCCCGACGTGCTCAACCTGCTCTATACCGGCGGCAACTTGGGCAAGCTGGTGCTGAAGGTCTGATGCCGACGCGCCCATGCTGAAGCCAGGCGTCACGCTCTATTTCGTGCGGCACGGCGAGACCGACTGGAACCTCGCCAAGCGCTACCAGGGACAGCGCGACATTCCTCTCAATGCCACGGGCCGCGCCCAGGCGGCACGCAACGGACGCGTGCTGGCGCAGACGCTGGGGGCCGACGCCACGACCTTCGACTATGTCGCGAGCCCGCTTGCGCGCGCCCGCGAGACCGTGGAGATCGTCCGCCGCGAGCTGGCGCTCGCGCCCGAGGAGTACCGCACGGACGAGCGGCTGAAGGAGATCCACTACGGCCATTGGGAGGGACTGCTGTGGGACGATCTGCCACGGCTCGATCCCGCCGGAGTAGCGGCACGCACGGCCGACACCTGGGGATGGCAACCGGCCGGCGGCGAAAGCTTCCAGGCGCTGTCGAGCCGCGTCGAAGGCTGGCTCGCGGAGATCTCGCGCAACAGCGTGATCGTGGCTCACGGCGGGGTCAGCCGCGCCTTGCGCGGCATCGCGCTCGGCCTTGCCACAGCCGAGATCCCATCCCTTCCCGTGCCCCAGGATCGGGTGCTGGTGGTCGAGACGGGCAACATGCGCTGGCTTTGACCGGCGCAGTCCGGCTACCGCTATTTCTTATCGGTCTTCTTGGCGGTCTTCTTGGCGGACTTCTTCGCGTATTTGCCGGGCACGCACTTGCCCACTTGCGCGTCCCAAATCTCCTTGCCCCTCTCGCAGCCCATCTTGGTCTTGGCGGCCGTGGCCGGATGGACGAACGATCCGATGGCAAGCGCGCCCAAGCTGATCAGAACGATCTTGATGCGCATTAACTCCTCCGTCGCTTTCTTGGTCGGGCATTTCCCCATGCTGCAACTGCTTTCATAGGCGGCAATTGCGGCGGTTGTCATCCGAATTCCCGATCGGTAGAGCGTGACCGGCAGGCAACAGAACGCCGGTCCGGCAGGCGCCGCCGCCCGCCAATTGCCAAAAAACGTCTGGCCGGGTGCGGCCCGAGCCACCTACATAGGGTCCGCATGGGCCAGGACCAGGCCGCAAGGCGATGCGAGGGACGTGTGCACACGGACGCAAGGATGGGAGCTCGCACGAGAGCCCGGCACGGATGGCAAGCATGGAGGCGCGCGCCGCTCGCCTTGGCGGCATGGGCTCTCTTGTCCGCAGCGGCCACCCAGGCGCAGGCAATCGCCGAGCAGCTGGCCGCCTGCAAGGCCGAAGGCGCCGTCGTGGAGGCGCGGATCAGCGCCTGTAGCAAGGTCATTGAAGGGGCCAAGGACGATGAAGAGATCCGCGCCGAGGCCCATCTGCAGCGCGGCGTGCTGCACGAGCTGGCCGGCAACAGGGAGGCCGCGATCTCCGACTACAGCGAGATCATCAAGCTCGATCCGACGAACGCCGTAGCCTACTTCAACCGGGGCAATGCCTACGACCAGCTCGGCGAGCACGATCTGGCCATTGCCGACTACACGGAGGCAATCAAGCTCGACCCGACCGACCCGGATGCCTTCAACAATCGGGGTCAAGCCTACGACAACAAGGGCGAGTACGATCTGGCGATCGCCGACTACACGGAATCGATCCGGCTTGCCAAAGACAATCCGCGCGCGTTCTTCAATCGTGGCCTCGCGCTCGCCATCCAAGGCGAGCCTGAGCGCGCGGTCGCCGACTTCAGCCAGGCCATCAAGCTCGAGCCAGGCGACGCCGAGGCCTATGTGAACCGCGGGGCCGCGTACGAGGAGCTGGGCAACGAGGCGGCGGCGCGCGCCGACTACCGCAAGGCGCTGGAGATCGCGCCCGATCATGAGGAGGCCAAGGAGGCCCTCGCCCGGCTCGGCGCCAACTGAAGCGTCGCCAAGGCAGCGGCCGCCGCGAGAGTTGCAAGATTGCAAAGCGCGAGCGCGGTAATTCGGCCGCAATAGGCCGCGTGCGTGGCCGCGACACCACGCAACGAAAAGCGGCTGGAGCCACAGCCCCAGCCGCCAAGACTTTCCATGCATTCCGGGAAGCTAAGCTAGCCTTGCCCGGCGCGCACTTACTTCGGCAACCGCGCGTCCCGGCAACGCTTCTTCTTCTTGCTCCAGTACATGTAGGTGCCGCACTTGCCAGGGCCCTTGCTCTTGGCGCGCTTGCCCTTGCGCTTCTTGCCTTTCTTCTTCTTGCCCTTCTTCTTTGCCTTTACGACATGGGCCAGATTTTCCGTCCCGGGCTGCGAGCCCGGATTGACGAACGTCGCGGCCTGCAGCTCAGGCAGCGGCGAGAAGGCAATGGCGATCGCCAATGCCAGCATGCTCA
>DATEVP010000400.1:0-2993 GCA_035258465.1 Hyphomicrobiaceae bacterium | reverse complement strand
GTGGAGGCCATGGCGTAGTAGCTCGGCACCAGGTCGAAGGTGGCCGACGAGGTATTGAGCCACAGGCCGGCCACGTTGTTCTTGTGTCGCGCCACCAGGCGGCCTGGCACGCCCTCCACCACGATCAGGACATCGTAGTAGCCGGACTCCGCGCTCGGCTGCTGGCTGTTGTCGACGGCGCCGAAAATGACGATTTCCGTGCCGTTGAAGCTCGATGTCACGGCGACGTTGCGGGCGGAGACGTCCGCCTGGACCGATTCCGTGGCGCCCGGCTGCTGCTCTCTCTTGATCTGCTCGGCCCGGCCGTGGGGCGCCTCTTTGGCGACGGCGGGCGGGGCTTTCTGCCGGCGCGGCTGCTGCTGTGCTTCGCTCACCGGCCCCGCGACCATGGCGATCCCCATCGCGACGGCCGCCGCCGCGGCAATGGTCGAAAGCTTGCGCATCAGGCTCCTCCGATGGGCGGGCTGATGGAGTAGAAGTCGGACGGCGGCGCGATCAGCTGCCATGCAAAGCGCAGGCCTACCAGCAGCACCAGCGCCGCCAGCAGGAAGCGCAGGTGCTCCGCCTTCAACTTCACGCTGGCGGCGGCCCCGAACTGCGCGCCGACCACGCCCCCGGCCATCAACAAGAGCGCCAGCGCCACGTCGACGGTCTGGTTCTGCGAGGCGTGCAGCACCGTCGTCGCCGCCGTCAGGAAGGTGATCTGGAACAGCGAGGTCCCGACCACGACATTGGTCGGCACCCGCAGCAGATAGATCATGGCCGGCACCAGGATGAATCCGCCGCCGACGCCCATGATGGCCGCCAGGAGCCCGACGAACACACCGAGTATGAACGGCGGAATGGCGCTGATGTAGAGCTTGGAGCGGTGGAAGCGCAGCTTCAGCGGCAGGCCGTGCACCCAGTTGTGTTGACCGGAGCGGCGGGGCGATAGAACCAGGCCGCCTTTCACTCGGCGCATGGTGTTGATGCTCTCGATCAGCATCAGTGTGCCGATCACCCCCATGAACGTCACATAGCAGAGGCTGACGAAGAATTCGAACAGGCCGATGCGGCGCAGGTTGCCCACCGCCTGCACTCCGATCAGCGACCCCAGAACGCCGCCGGCCAGCAGCACCAGCCCCATGGCGATGTCGATATTCCGCCGCCGCCACTGGGCCAATGCGCCCGAAACGGACGAGGCCACGATGTGCGCCGACTCGGTGCCGACCGCCACCGCTGGCGGGATCCCTGAGAACATCAGCAAAGGCGTCATCAGAAAGCCGCCGCCAACCCCGAACACGCCGGAGAGGAAGCCGACCGCTCCACCCATGGCCAGGAAGACCGCGATGTTCGCCGACATCTCGGCGACCGGCAGATAGAAGTGCATTCGTTCACCACGGCTCGGCCGACTCCAACGTCTGTAGCTCGCGCAACCGCATGATGTGCGGTGCGTGAGCAAGCGTCAGGTCGAGACCGGACCCCGCGCGAATGGCGCCAGCCGCGGGCCCGCACCGGTATGATCGATTTCAGTGGGGCCGCGGGGGAGGCCGCCCGCGCGCCGGAGGCCTTCCAGCGTCGCAAGCTCCCTCCTCGCACGATAGGGACACCATGTGTGTGCCAATTGCAAGCCTGCTCGCAAAGATACTGACCGACAATGGCGCGAGTGCGCCAATCGCGCACCGATCCGATGTCGGTCGTCGCCCGGCTTCGTTGACCGCCGCAGCGGCGACGCCTAATCGACGATCTTCTTGTAGCGGATGGCCTTGTAGCCGCTGAGCTGGCTCGCCGTGTATTTCTCCTCGAGCACGCGACCGATGCGACCTTCTCCGTTCGCCGCCTCGATCACGCGATAGCGCGGGCCGGTGTCCGTCTCCACCAGGCCCATGAACAGCCGGATGTGGCTTCCGGCCCGGTTGAACGCGTCACCCGGCTGCAGTTTGGTCTTGTCGATGGCGGTGGCGATCTCGCCCATGCTCGACGTCGTGTAGTAGCCCGATTTCCAGCACTGCGAGACGAAGCCCGAGCAATCGACCCCGGTTGAGTCCTTGCGGAGGCAGTAGTTGCCGGTCCGGCACGTGCAGCTGTGCCCGGCAAGGCGCGCTTCTGTCTTCACCTGCTCCAGGAACTGCTCGATCGACGTGCTGCAGCCCCAGCAGTAGGGCACGCCGGTCACCTGCTGGCCGGACTTGCCGTTGAGATAGTGGGGTCGCCGCCAGTAGCTGCCGGGCGGGTCGCATTCGTTCGGCACGCTCGTGCGCTCATAGGACCCCGGCGTCAGCAGCCACTGCAGATCGCGAAATGCTTCCGCGCACTTGGCAACGTCGGCACGGGTCACCGGCATGGGGGCTGCCGCCGCCCTGGCCGAGACCTCCGGGTCATCGCCGGTGGCCGCCCGCACCGCGGCCTGGAAGCCCGCCTCGTCGGTCTGCTTGCCTTGCGCGCGGCCCGGAAATGCCCGCTCGGCGAGCTTCTTCAAGCCCTTCTTGACGCGATCGCCGCGCTTTTCTCCTTGGTCGGGCCGGTCCGGAGTGCGCTCGCGCTTCAGCTGCTCGATGAGCGGGCCATTGGCTTTCGCCTTCTCGGCAAACGCGCCGTCGAGCTCCAGGATGACGGGCACCGTCTTGCCCTGCTTGGTTTGCAGATAATAGGGCCGCCCGTCCGCCAGCACGCCGGTGAAGTTCTCCGGGACGGTCTCGATGTCGTTGAGCGGGATCTGCGCGCCCGCACCCATGCGCCCGTCGACGAAGGTGGCGATGAAGGCGCGGGTTCCGTAGCCGTCGACCTCGTCCCAGAACACGGTCACGGCATTGCGCGTGGGATCGACGTTGAGGATCTTGCGCGTGAAGATTTGCGCGCCGGGGACGATGGGATTGAGCTCGATTTCGATGGCCGGCCCCGGTGCGCTGCGCGCGCTTGGGCTGGCGGAGGGCGCGACCTTCAGCACGAAGCTCTGCGCGGACTTTCGGCTGGCACTGAAGCGAAATCCCTCCGGCGGCACGGCCTCGGCGGGC
>DATEVP010000399.1:0-3163 GCA_035258465.1 Hyphomicrobiaceae bacterium | reverse complement strand
GTCATTACTTGCCTGATATTACACGTGAATCACCCGCCCGAAGGCGTCGAGAACGCTCTCGTGCATCATCTCCGACAGCGTCGGATGCGGGAACACCGTGTGCATCAGCTCTTCCTCGGTGGTCTCGAGTTGCATGGCGATAGCAAAGCCCTGGATCAGCTCCGTCACCTCGGCGCAGGCCATGTGCGCGCCCAACAGCTGGCCGGTCTTGGCATCGAAGATGGTCTTCACCAGGCCTTGGTCCTCTCCAAGCGCGATCGCCTTGCCGTTGCCGACGAAGGGGAAGCGCCCGACCTTGATCTCGCGCCCCTGCGCCTTCGCCGCCGCTTCGGTGAGGCCGACGCTGGCGATCTGCGGATTGCAATAGGTGCAACCTGGAATCTTCAGCTTGTCGAGGGGGTGGGGGTTGAGCCCCTTGATGGCCTCCACGCACACCACGCCCTCGTGCTCCGCCTTGTGCGCCAGCAGCGGCGGGCCCGCGACATCGCCGATGGCATAGATGCCGGGCACGTTGCTGCGGCCGTAGCCATCGACCACGATGGCGCCTCGCTCGGTCCTCAGCCCAAGCTTCTCGAGGCCGAGGTTCTCGATGTTGCCGACGACGCCGACCGCCGAGATCACGCGCTCGACGGCGAGCGATTGCCTGCCGCCCTTGCCGTCGTCGATGCTGGCGGTGACACCGTCGCCCTTCTTGTCGAGATTGGTGACCTTGGCGCCGGTCATGATCTTGATGCCCTGGCGCTCGAACCTCTTGCGGGCGAAGGCGGCGATCTCGGCGTCCTCGACGGGCAGGATCTGCGGCAGCACCTCGACCACGACCACCTCCGAGCCCAGCGTGCGGAAGAAGGAGGCGAACTCGATGCCGATGGCGCCGGAGCCGACGACCAGCAGCGATTTCGGCACACGCTCGGGCACCATGGCCTCGAAGTAGGTCCAGACGAGCTTCTTGTCGGGCTCCATCCCCGGCAGCACGCGTGGCCGCGCGCCCGTGGCGAGGATGATGTGCTTGCCCTGATAGGCGCCCGCGGCGAGCGCGCCCTTGGGCGCTGCCGTCTTCGATGCCTTGACGGCGACCCGGCCGGGCGCCTCCAAAGCCGCCTCGCCCCAGATCACGGCGATCTTGTTCTTCTTCATCAGGAAGCCCACGCCGTCGTTGAGGCGCTTGGCCACCTTGCGTGAGCGCTCGACCACCGCCTTGGCGTCGAAGCCCACCGTCCCGGCCGAGAGGCCGAAATCGCTGGCATGCTGCATGTAGTGAAACACCTCGGCCGAGCGCAGCAGCGCCTTGGTCGGAATGCAGCCCCAGTTGAGACAGATGCCGCCCAGGTAGTCGCGCTCGACGATCGCTGTCTTGAAGCCGAGCTGGGCGGCGCGGATGGCCGTAACGTAGCCGCCGGGGCCGGAGCCGATGATGATCACATCGAAGCTTTGGTCAGCCATGGGGAACGGGCTTTCGCGCTGTCGGATGGCAGATAGGCATAAGGCCCTGCGGCGGCGCCGGGGGCCTTGCTATTGACGCCAAATCGCCGCGCCGCGCAACGCGCGCTGCGCCGCCCTCACATCACGTGGCAGCGCGCGCCGAGGTATTGATTGAGCAGATAGTTGTAGCGATCGACGTCGGCCTGCGACGCGGGAGGCAGCTTCTTGCCCTGGCTCGCAGCCTCGACCTTGGATTGCGTGCCCTTCTTGTCGAGCCGGTCGAGCTCCTGCCGGATCGAGCCGCAGCTCTGTCCCGCAGCCAGCGGCGCCGCGCCGGGATCGCCGTAGCCGTCACCGTCCGCACATCCCGCCAACGCCGCGAGGACTGCGGCCGCGGCCAGGGACCTAAATGCAGTCGACATCGTGCGGGCCACGAATGCCTCCCTCATTCCCGTAATAATGACTTCGCCCTTACAAACATAATGCGTTAATGATTTCAACTGCCGGCGTCTGAGTGTGACAAGTTTGCAGCAGCGAGAAATCCGAACTGTCGCGTACAGGCCGCACGCGCCCAGCGGCTGTGCACACGTCACACATTGTCAGAGGCCGAGCCCGGGCGCATACGTGCGGCCAAGCTCATTGCAGGCGCGCGCGCACGTAATCGGTCAGTTCGTCGACGCCGCGACATCGGCGCTCGGCTTGGGCGGTCGCTTCGTTGTCGCTGCGGTCGTCGCGGTCGCTGCCGGCGTCGACGACACCTGCGCCGTGGTCGGCCTCGGCATGATCGTCGAGCAGCGCAGCTGGAACTCGGCGTTCGCCTTCGTGAGCTGATCGGCCTTGGTGAGATCCGCCAGGGTCATCTTGTATTTCTTGATGGATGCCTTCTCGATCTTGTCGGCCACGCCTTCCTTGCGCAGGCCCTCGATGCGCGACACCAGCGTCACGCACAGCGGATCGACTTTGGGCTCCGGAGCGGCTGCGGTCTGCTGGGTGCCCAGCGCACCCGTCGTGAACACGTTGTCGCTGCCGTCTCCAGCGCAACCTGCCAGCATCGCGCCGGCAAGTACAAGTGCCATCGATGAGGCACGAATTACGGATGCCATGACCAGAACCCCCGAAGTGTTTGCGGTCGTCTCGCGTACGCCTTGCGCTTACATCCTTTGATTCTTAAGAGATTCTTAGGCGTGTTTTCTTGACCCTGCAAGCATAAGGGGGGTGCTCGGCTTTTCCCGTCATGCAAAATACACCCCGAATCTGTGGATGAGGGGGGTGGGTGACCCGGCTGCCACAGCTGCGCGCCGGCGCCCGTGCCGCGGCATTGCTGCAACGCTTGTTCAAGGCACGACAAGCGTCAAACAAGCATGCGCACGGGGTCTTCAATCAACATCTTGAAGGCGTTCATCAGCTCCGCCCCGACCGCCCCATCCACCACGCGGTGATCGCAGGACAGCGTGCACGACATGAGGGTCGCCACCTCGATCCTCTCACCCACCACCACCGGGTGCTTCTCGGCCGTCCCCACGGCCAAGATGGTCGCATGCGGCGGATTGATCACCGCCTCGAAGCTCTTGATGCCGTACATGCCGAGGTTGGAGATCGAGGTGGTGCCGCCCTGGTATTCGTGCGGCGCCAGCCGGCGCTTGCGCGCCCGCTCCGCCAGGTCCTTCATCTCGTTGGAGATCTCGGAGAGCGATTTCAGCTCGGCATGACGGATGATCGGCGTGAACAGGCCGCCCTCGATGGC
>DATEVP010000398.1:0-6619 GCA_035258465.1 Hyphomicrobiaceae bacterium | reverse complement strand
GGTGTCGTAGGCCTGCAGCAGCGCGTCGCTCGTCCCGTCGAACTCGAGCGGCTTGACGCCGAACTTGTCGCACAGGCTGGCATTGAAGGTCGGGCTCACGCGCAGCCAGCGGTCGCCGATCAGGATCTCGCTGTAGCCGTGCCAGGCGAACACGTTGGTGCCCATCGTCTCCAGCATGCGCGGGGTGGCCAGATGGTTGGTCACGTCGGCAAAGCCGATGCGGGCCGGGATGCCGGCGGCGCGGCACAGCGCGCTCAGAAGCGACGCCTTGCCGACGCAGTAGCCGTACTTCGCCGCCAGCACGCTGGAGGCGCGGCAGGTCTCCAGATCGGTGTGGTCGACATAACCGTAGCGGATCTCGCGCACGGCATGGAAGAGCGCGCGCGCCTTTTCTACCGGCGTCGCGGCCGGTGGCGCCAGCCGCAAAGCTTCAGCTCGGATCGCGGGGTGGTCGCTGTCGATGTACTCGGCGGGCGCCAGATAGACGCGCACCGGGTCGGAAACGATCTCTGTCACGATTGTTGCGCTCGGATACTGATCACGCCTGCGGCCGTGTCTTCTCGAACGCCGGCACGGCTTTGGCGAAGCGGTCGAGCCAGGCCACCAGCTTCGGGTGCGCGGCGCGCCACTTGCCCTCGTGGCGGAAGTCGAGATAGCCCAGCGCGCTGGCGAGCGTCAGGTGGCCGTAGTTCGGGCTCGAGCCCCAGGCCGGCGGATTGCCTTCGAGATGGTCGAGCGCCCTGTCGATCTTGCCTTGCTGGCGTTGCTGCCAGGGTGCGTGCCGCATTCCTTCAGGCCGGAACCGATTCTCGTAAACGAGCAGCAGCGCCGCATCGAGGATGCCATCCGCAAGCGATCCGAGCACCAGGGCATCCCAGCGCTCCTGCCCGCTCTTGGGGAACAGCACGGGCGTCGGCGCCAGGCTGTCGAGATATTCGCAGATGACGTGGCTGTCGAAGATGGCGGTGCCGCCCTCGGTGACCAGGGCGGGCACCTTCGACAGCGGATTTGCCTTGCTGATCTGCGGGTTATCGGCAGGGTTGGTGTCGATGCCGACCGTCTCTATTCTGTCCTCGAGCCCCTTCATCGCCGCGGCGATCCGCACCTTGCGGCCATAGGGCGACAATGGGTTCGACAGCAGCTTCATCATGGCTCACGCGCCTTTCTGACAGGGAAGTTGCGCAATCCTTGCCGCTGGCGCCGGCAATGAGCAACAAAAAAGCTGGGCCCAGGTCCGGATGCGCCCAAAGTGGATGCACTGAGGAAGGGAGCGGGGAGCCGCCTCGCGCATCTGGCGATCGTATAGCCCTCGATCACCGGACCGGCTCCCCCGCCGAGCCACGGCGAGCCGGCTCCCTTGGCCGCAACCTAGCGTCACGCGGCGCTGAGCGCTCGCACTCATTTGTCTCACCACTCAGGCTGGGGAAATCATGTGCAAGATGGGGATGAGCAGGCGGTTGCGCTTGCATGAGCCGACGCTTGCCGCGGCTGGAAAAAATCCGAGCGAGCCGCATCCCGAGGGCGCGAACCGCCCAGTCGAGACCCGCAATGCGACCAGCTCGGCGCCGATTGATCCGACTGACACGGTGGCCTACTCCCCGCTTCGGCATCTCGGCGGACGCGAGAGACTGTGCGAAGCGGGCGGCTTTCGGGCGCGGGCGATGGTGAACGGAAATTTGCTGACGGTGTGCCCCGTGAGACGCGTTCACGCGCGCCACCGAACACGCTGTCAGCCGGCAACCACGGGCTTCAAGGAATCCACCAGCAGGCGCAACTGCATGTCCGCGTCCTTGAGGCCGAGCTGGGCAGCGAACCAGTCGTGCACCAGCTGGCAGACCTTCTCGGGGCTTGCGCGCGCCAGCGCCTGCTCGTCCGAAAAGAGCGCCATATCGGCCTGGCTCCATCCGCGCTTGGTGAGCTCGCCTGCCAGCGTGTCGTAGTCGGTCTTGCGCGGCCCCGGATAGACCCGCGGCGATTTGCGCCCGTCGGCGATGGCCTCGAACACGGCGGTCAGCTGCGTTTGCAGATGCGCGGTGTGCGGCGTGCCCTGCAGGAAGGAAAACACCGTGGGGCCCACCTCGCCTTGGGCGATGAACTCGTAACAGGCCTGGTCGCTGTGCTTGCGCAGCGCCACCAGGTTCTCGTAGAAGGCCGTGGCGAGCGCTTTCAGGCGCGGGATGCTGGCCGAGAGCGCGTTGCTGACCTGCTGCCGGCGCAGCATCACCAGCGCGCGGGCCATCTGCTGGCCGATCGCGGTGTCGTCCGTGTTCTGGGCAGCCAGCGCCGCGGCCTCCTTGATGCGCTCGCCGTACCAGTCCGGGAAATCCCGCTTGAGGACGCGCCACAGCGCCGTCTCTTGCAGGGCCGCATCGATGTTGTCAGCCGTGCCGATGAAGCCCTTGAGCGGCGGAGCTTCGAGGCTCCGCTGGTCGGGGACGGCGAGGCCAGTCGTCGACGGCAAGGGCAGCGACGCGGCGAGGTTCATCAGGTAGGTGCGGTTCTCGTAGCCATACCAGGTGCCCGCCGCGAGCAGGCCAAGGATGACGATGATCCAGAAGAGCTTTTTCAGGCCGCCGCCGCCGCGTGGACGCTCGTCGTAGTCCTGGCCCCCCAGGCTCGCCGGCGCGGGCTGGGACTGCGCGGTGAAGCGCTGCGCGGAACGCTCGCGGCCATGCCAGTTATCTGCCGCCGGCGCCGACGGCATGACAGGGCCCCGCGGCATGGGCCGGGGCCCGGCCGGTTTGCGCTGGGGGAACACGACCATCGCCGGCCGCCAGTCCGGAAAGCCCTCGCGCCAGAGCAGGTCGGTCGGCTGCAAGTGTCCAAGCTCGACGAACTTGGCGAGCTCCATGTCGCTCAGCGGCCCGTATTGCTGGCCTTCGCGGGCCAGATACCATTGCGTCTGTGACTGTGGCGGTGACATGCAGTTTCAATCCGGCAGACCGGTGCCGTGCTCCGGCCGGTTCGGAAGACGCAACGCACCTTCCGCCCGCCCCTTGTCGCCCAACATTCGGGTCATTGTGGGCCCTTCGTCAATCGCCCATCAAGACAATGGCTTAGCGGCGGCTTGGTGGCGGAGGCCAGCTTACGTCGACGAAGCTCAACCGTGACCGGCTCGGCTTGAAGCCGGCCCCATGCCCGCGCTATAACCCCGCGCCACGCCAGGGAAAAGTGTACATCACGGAGCTTCCGATGGCCATCGAGCGCACGCTTTCTATCCTCAAGCCCGACGCCACGGCCCGCAACCTGACCGGGTCCATCAATGCCCTGATCGAGAAATCCGGCCTCAGGATCATCGGCCAGAAGCGCGTGCGCTGGACGAAGGCCCAGGCCGAGACCTTCTACGAGGTGCACAAGGCGCGCCCCTTCTATGCCGACCTCGTCAAGTTCATGACCTCCGGCCCCATCGTGTTGCAGGTACTAGAGGGCGAGAACGCGGTGAAGAAATACCGCGACGTGATGGGCGCCACCGACCCCGCCAAGGCGGACAAGGGCACCATTCGCGCGGCGTTCGCCGAGAGCATCGAGCGCAACTCCGTGCACGGCTCCGACAGCATCGACACCGCCAAGACCGAGATCGCGCTGAATTTTCGCCCGGAAGAAATCGTCGGCTGACGACACGCAGGCCGCGACGATCCGCCCGGACGGGGAGAGCCACATGATCACGCCGGCTTACGCGCGCACGATGGCGGCCTACAACCGCTGGCAGAACCGCAACCTCTACGGTGCCGCCGACGGCCTGAGCGACGAGCGGCGCAAGGAGCAGCGCGGCGCCTTCTTCGGCTCCATCCACGGCACGCTCAATCACCTGTTGTGGGCCGACCAGATCTGGTTGAGCCGCTTGGCCGGCACGCCGACGCCGAAGGCGAAAAGCATCAAGGATTCGGTTGCGCAGTACGACAGCTGGGCCGAGCTGAAAGCGGCGCGCGAGGCCTTCGACGAGACGATCGTTGGCTGGGCGGACCGCCTCGATGCGGCCGCGCTGGGGGGCGATCTCACGTGGTTCTCCGGCGCCGCCGGGCGCGAGGTGACGAAGCCCAAGGGGCTGCTCATCGCCCATGTGTTCAACCATCAGACGCACCACCGCGGCCAGGTCCACTGCATGCTCACCCAGTGCGGGGCAAAGCCCGAGGCCACCGACCTGCCGGTGCTGCGGTGATGGGCGGGCCAGGGGTCAGACCCTGGGTCAGACCCCTCGCTTCCACGTTGGCAATCCGCTGAAACGGCTGCCCGAGGGGTCTGACCCCTTCGCGAGGCGCGCGAACTGGGCTAGCGTGAGCCAATCGCGGTTTCTCGGGATGGCAGCATGAACGTCCACGCCAAGGTTTCCATCGGCCATTCCGTCTGCCCGCACGACTGCCCGTCCACCTGCGCCCTCGACGTCGAGCTGCTGCCCGACGGCAGAATCGGCCGCGTGCACGGCAGCGAGGACAACAGCTACACGGCCGGCATCGTCTGCGCCAAGGTTGCGCGCTACGCCGAGCGCATCCATCATCCCGACCGGCTGATGCACCCCCTGCGCCGCAAGGGGCCAAAGGGCTCCGGCCAGTTCGAGCGCATCTCCTGGAGCGACGCCCTCGACATCACGGCGGAAGCCATGCTGGCGGCCGAGCGCCGCTACGGCCCCGAGGCGGTGTGGCCCTACTACTACGCCGGCACCATGGGCCTCGTCATGCGCGACGGCATCAACCGGCTGCGCCACGCCAAGCGCTATTCGGGGATGTACGCCACCATCTGCACGACGCTGGCCTGGACCGGCTTCATCGCTGGCACCGGCAAGCTTGCCGGCCCCGATCCGCGCGAGATGGCCAAGTCCGATCTCGTCGTGATCTGGGGCACCAACCCCGTCAACACGCAGGTCAACGTGATGACGCACGCCACCCGGGCGCGCAAGGAGCGCGGCGCCAAGATCGTGGCCGTCGACATCTATCACAACGGCACCATGGCTCAGGCCGACCTGGCGCTGTGCGTGCGTCCCGGCACCGACGGCGCGCTCGCCTGCGCCGTCATGCACGTGCTGTTCCGCGAGGGTTACGCCAACTGGCCTTACCTCGAGCAATACACCGACTGCCCGCGCGAGCTGGAAGCGCACCTGAGGTCGCGCACACCGGAATGGGCGAGCGCCATCACGGGGCTGAGCGTCGCCGAGATCGAAGCGTTTGCTAAGATGGTGGGCACGACGCCCCGCGCCTACTTCCGCCTGGGCTACGGCTTTGCCCGCTCGCGCAACGGCGCCCACAACATGCATGCCGCCCTGTGCATTCCTGCCGTCACCGGCGCTTGGGCGCACGAGGGCGGCGGCGGCTTCCACAACAACGGCGCCATCTACCACTGGGACCGATCGCTGATCGAAGGCCTCGACGTCGTCGACCCGAGCGTGCGCGTGCTCGATCAGTCGCGCATCGGCCCGGTGCTGACGGGCGACCCCTACGACATCAAGGGCGGCCCGCCGGTGACCGCCCTCTTCATCCAGAACATGAACCCGGTGCAGGTGGCGCCCGAGCAGCGCAAGGTCAAGGCCGGCTTCGCCCGCGAGGACCTGTTTGTCTGCGTGCACGAGCAGTTCATGACGGCAACCGCGCAGATGGCGGATATCGTGCTGCCGGCCACCATGTTCCTGGAGCACGACGACGTCTACCAGGGCGGCGGCCACCAGCACATCCTGCTCGGCCCCAAGCTGATCGAGGCGCCGGGCGAGTGCCGCTCCAACCACGAGGTGATCGTCGAGCTGGCGCGCCGCGTCGGCGCCAGGCACCGCGGGTTCGAGATGAGCCCGCGCGAGATCATCGACTGGACCTTGCAGAAGTCGGGCTGGGGCACGCTGGCCGAGCTCGAGGAGAAGAAGTGGATCGACTGCCAGCCGGACTTCGAGACTGCGCATTACATCGGCGGCTTCCGCTATCCGGACGGCAAGTTCCGCTTCAAGCCGGACTGGCAGAATGTGCCGGCGCCCCGCAGCAACGCCTTCCGCCTGGACCGCGACATGCCGGGCCTGCCCGACCACTGGGACGTGATCGAGAAGGCGGATGAGCGGCATCCCTTCCGGCTCGCCACCAGCCCGGCGCGCGAGTATCTCAATTCATCCTTCAACGAGATGCCGACCAGCCGCGCCAAGCACGGGCCGCCGCGCGTCAAGGTGCACCCCGAGGACCTGGCCAAGCTCGGCGTCGCCGACGGCGGGCGCGTGCGCATGGGCAATGAGCGCGGCGAGATCGTGCTGGCGGCGGAGGCCTTCGACGGCGTCCGGCGCGGCGTGGTCATCGTCGAGAGCATCGCCCCCAACGACCAGTTCGAGGGCGGGGAGGGCATCAACACGCTCACCAGCGCCTACCAGCCCGGCCCCTACGGCGGCGCGCCGTTCCACGACAACCACGTGTGGCTGCGGGCGGCTTAAGTTGGGTCAAGCGGCAGCGATGACCCAACCTATGGCCTCAGCGCAGTAATCGAGCAAATGGGAGGAACAGAAATGCCCAAGTCTGGTGTCACTTACATCAATCCGCCGAGCGCCCCGCCCGTGCAGGGCATGTATTCCCATGTCGCGCGCATGGCGCCGGGCGAGCTCGCGTTCATCGCCGGCCAGGTGGCGATCGACGCCAAGGGCAATCCGGTGGGCGTCGGC
>DATEVP010000397.1:0-6731 GCA_035258465.1 Hyphomicrobiaceae bacterium | reverse complement strand
CAGCAGGTGAACACGGCCGTGAACCAGATGGACAAGGTCACCCAGCAGAACGCGGCGATGGCCGAGCAGGCCACGGCTGCGAGCCGCTCGCTGGCGCAGGAGAGCGCCGAGCTGTCGAACCTGGTGCGCCAGTTCCAGGTGCGCGGGACGGCTGCTGTGCGACCAGCCCATCGCGCCGTCGTCGCGGTCGCGGCTTAACCCTCGCAGCGGGCCAGGGAGGAGCGCGGCCGCGCCCTCCCTCAAGCCCGCGATCGCCGCGGATCAGCGCGGCTGCGGCACGATGCGGATATACGGCTTGGGCGCTTTCCACCCCTTCGGATACTGCTTCTTGGCGTCCTCGTCGGAGACCGATCCGGCGATGATCACGTCCTCGCCGTCCTTCCAGTTCACCGGCGTGGCCACCTTGTGCTTGGCGGTCAGCTGCAGGGAGTCGATCACGCGGAGCACCTCGTCGAAGTTGCGCCCCGTGGTCATCGGGTAGACCATGATCAGCTTGATCTTCTTGTCCGGGCCGATGACGAACACGTTGCGCACCGTCTGGTTGTCGGCCGCCGTGCGCTTGGCCGCGTCGCCGGCGGTGCTGGCCGGAAGCATGCCGTAGAGCTTCGACACCTTGAAGTCGTCGTCGCCGATCATGGGGAAGTTCGGCGCATGGCCTTCGGTCTGCCTGATGTCGCCGGCCCACTTCTCGTGATCGCCGACGGAGTCGACCGAAAGCTCGATGATCTTCACGCCCCGCTTGTCGAACTCCGGTTTGATCTTGGCCAGGTAGCCGAGCTCGGTGGTGCACACGGGCGTAAAGTCCTTGGGGTGGGAGAACAGCACCGCCCAGCCGTTGCCGATCCAGTCGTGGAAGCGGATGCGGCCGGTGGTAGTCTCGGCCTCGAAGTCAGGTGCGGTGTCGTTGATCGCCAATGTCATTGTCTTGCTCCATCTCGACTCGAGAGTTGACGTTTACGTCAATGGAGGCTTTTGCGCCCCGGCTTCCTTGCTGTCTAATGCATATTCGATTGGATTTTCATGCCGGATCGGCATAAGCATCGGCCCATGGACCTCAGGCGCCTCAAGACCTTCGTCACCGTCGCCGAGCACGGCACCGTGCTGCGCGCCGCGCAGCTGCTGCACATCACCCAGCCGGCGCTGTCGCGGCAGATCGGCGGCCTCGAGCAGGAGCTGGGTTTCAACCTCTTCGAGCGCATCGGCCGCCGGCTGCTTCTCACCCCGCGCGGCGAGCAATTCTTGCGCGATTCCCGCAGCTTGCTCGCCCATGCCCGCACCCTTGGCGAGCGAGCCGAGACGCTGCGCCGCGGCGACAGCGGGGTGCTGCGGGTCGCCGCCTCGGCCCTGACCATAGAGGGGGCGTTCCCGGCCTTCCTGCACCGCTATGCCGAGCACGCAGCCGACGTCCAGCTCACCCTGGTGGAGGAGGACAACCCGGCCGAGCACCTGAACCTGCTCGAGCGCGGCGAAGTTCACTTATCCGTGAACGTCGTCAACAACGTCCGCCTGGATGATCCGCGCTTCGGCCACCACGCCTTGCCGCGCTTTCACGTGCGGGCGGCGTGCGCACCGTCGCTGAAGCCCGATCGCGCCGACACGATCGACATCAGGCAGCTCGCCAAGCATCCCCTGCTGCTGCCGAATCCGAGCTTCGCCACCCGCAGCATCTTCGACGCCGCGTGCCGCCTCGCCGGCGTCAAGCCGGCGGTGCGCCTGGAAAGCAAGGCGGCCCACGCGCTCCTCGCCCTTGCCGAAGCCGGGCACGGCGTCGCTATCATTCCATCGATCCTGCGGCCCAACCCCAGGACGCTGCGCGCCCTGTGCGTGACGCACAAGCAGGAGCCCTTGCAGATCGCGCTGGCCGTGCTGTGGGACGCCCGGCGCAGCCTGCCCAGCTACGCGGAAGGCTTTGCCGCCCTCTTCGCCGCCCACATCCGCGAGGCCTTCCCCGACACCCGGCCCGCGCGAGCCAGATGATCTTCACGCCATTTGGCCTGGTCGTGGGCTTGGGCCAATTCCCGAGCGACGCCAAGCCTCGGTTTGAGATCTTGCCACGGACACTTTCTATTTGCGTTGCGCGTCGACGATAGGGCGGAGAAGGACTGGAGCAACGCCTCGACCCACCCGCCGACATGCGCGACCCGGGCCCGAAGTCGCTCAGCACGATCGGGCAAGCCGTCCCGCTGTGCCGAGGCAAGGCGCCCCGCAGCGGACTCTCGGCCTTGCTGCCACCCGCGCTATTTCTTCTTCCGCCCCCAGTCATCGTCCTCCAGCGAGGGTGCGTTCTTCCTCTGCTCGTCGATGATCTTCTGGTGCTCCTCGGGAATCTTCTGCGCGCGCGCCGCAGCCTGCAGCGTTTCCGGGAACCAGAGCGCGATCTGCGGATAGGTGATCACCAGCCCGATGCAGATGCACTGCAGGATCATGAACTGGAACATGCCGCTGTAGATCGTCGTCAGGCTCCACTCCTTGACGACCTGCTTGAGGTAGTAGGCCGACATGGCCACCGGCGGCGAGAGGAAGGCGGTCTGCAGCGTCACGGCCGTCAGCGCACCGAACCATACCATGTCGATGTTCAGCGCCGAGACCACCGGATAAAAGATCGGCAGGAACACCAGAATGATCGCCGGCCACTCGAACGGCCATCCGAGCAGGAAGATCAGCACCAGAACCATGATCAGCATCAGCATGGGCGGCAGCTCGAACGACAGCAAGGTGGTGGTGATCCAGTTGGCCGTGCCGAGCCGCGCGAACACCGCGCCGAAGATGTTGGAGGTGACGGCCAGAAGCAGCACCATGCTCGACGTGGACATGGTCGAGTTGAGTGCACGCTGCAGGCCCCTGAGCGTGAATTTCCGATAGGCGATTGCTAGCAAAATTGCACCGGCCGTGCCGATGCCCGCTGCCTCGGTGGGCGTGGCCAGGCCGGCGAGGATCGAGCCCAGCGTGGCCGTGATGAGGCCGACCAGAGGCACCACGCCGATCAGCACCTCGCGCAGCATGACACCCATGGAATGCACGCGCTCTTCGACCGGCACAGGCGGCCCGAGTTTCGGATTCCACAGGCTGCGGCCCATCAGATAGGTGATGTAGAGGCCGGCCAGCAGGAAGCCGGGACCGAAGGCCGCCGCGTAGAGGTCGGCGACCGACACGCCCAGCACCGGCCCCATCACGATCAGCATCACCGAGGGCGGGATCAGGATGCCGAGCGTGCCGCCGGCGGTGATGGTGCCAGCGGACAGTTTCGCGTCGTAGCCCGACTTGATCATGATCGGCGAGGCCATGATGCCGAGCACGGTCACCGCCGCGCCGACGATGCCGGTCGCCATGGCGAACACGGTGGCTGTCAGGATGACCACGAGGAAGAGGGCGCCGCGTACCGGGGCGAGCAGCAGGCGGAATGCCGTGAAGAGGCGTTCCATGAGGCCCGCCTGCTCGGTGATGAAGCCCATGAAAATGAACAGCGGCACCGCCGCCAGCAGCTCCTCCTTCATCATGCCGATGGTCTGAAAATAGGCCAGGTCGAAGACCGTGGCCCCCATGCCGATGTAGCCGAACGTAAAGGCGAGGAACAGCAGCGTGAAGGAGATGGGCACGCCGATGAAGATCGCTCCCAGCAGCACCAGGAGCATGATCAGGCCGATGAGCGCGTCCCACGTCATATCTCGACCTTCTCCTTGTGCTCCAGCTCGACGCCCGTGCGCGCCATGTAGAAGCTCTTCAGGAATTCGGAGAAGCCCTGGATCATCAGCAGGAGACAGGCGATCGGCACAATGTACTTGAACGGCCACAGGATGGGCCGCCACGGGGTCTGGTCCGAGGTCTCGTTGATCTGAAAAGAGTAGTAGGCCTCGTTGTAGCTGATTAGCCCGAGCGCCGTCATGCTCGGGAAGAAGAAGACGATGTAGGAGATCGAGTCGATCAAGCCCTTGGTCCGGGGCGTGAATTTTTCCCAGAAAAAGTCGGTGCGGATGTGGGCGCCCTTGTGCAGCGCATAGGCGGCGCCGAGCATGAAAAGGGCGCCGTAGAGCATGTAGGTCAGGTCGAACGACCAGATCGTGGGCGCGTTGAAGAGATAGCGCGCGATGACCTCATAAGCGACCGCTGCCACCAGCGGCACGGACAGCCACGCGATCACGGAGCCGGTGAGATCGGTGAAGGTGTCGATGACGCGGATGGTCCACAGCAGCATTCGCGATGGTGGGGCGTCGGCCATGAGCAGATTTTCTCTTCGACGGCTTTGCCCGCCCGGTTGCCGCGTGCCGGCGGACTCGCTTTCATTGTAGTTCCAGGCGTGTCGTGGATGCGGAGCGGCCCCAGAGAGCCGCTCCGCGTCTCATGCCTCACTTCTTCTCCGGGAAGTAGTAGTTGGCCATGAACGAGTACGGCGGAAAGTAGAAACGCTTGTAGGGCACGACCAGCGAAGCGTAGGCGCGCTGGCTCTCATGCACCTTCTTGAAGAAGGGGTTCTTCTCGCCTTCCGCGGCGGCAATCTCGTCCCACTTCTTGATGAAGGCGATCAGGATCTCGGGCGGCGTGCGCAGGATTTGCACGCCGTGCTTCTCCTGCATCTCCTTCAAGGCGTCCGCGTTTTGGCGCTGCCACTTCGCATGCCAGATCACAAACGTTTCATTGACTGCCGATCTGATGATTTCCTGATGTTGGGGGCTGAGCGACTTCCACACATCGCCGTTGATAAGCAGCTCTCCGACCGTGGTGTTCTCGTGCACGCCCGGCGAGTAGTGGTACTTCCAGACGTTCTGGAAGCCGAGCCGGAGATCTTCAACGCCGCCGACCCACTCTGCGCAATCGATAACGCCGCGCTGGGCGGAAGGAATGATTTCACCCCCGGGCATATTGACGACAGTGAAGCCCATCGCCTGCCACACCTCGCCGGCGATGCCGGTCTGGCGGCACTTCATGCCCTTCATGTCCTCGACCGTCTGGATCGGCTTCTTGAACCAGCCGAATGCTTGCGGACCGGACGGAAGGATCGGGAACACGACCACATTGAGTTTGAGCTGCTTCTGGTAGAAGTCCTGATAGAGGTCCCAACCGCCGCCGTAGTACATCCAGCCCATGTAGTCCGTGTAGTCCATGCCGAACGTGCCACCGGGGCCGCCCGTAAACAGGATCGCCGTCTTGTCCTTGCCGGTCCAGTAGCCACCCCAGGCATGCGCGCCGTCGAGCACCTTCTTGTGCGTCGCATCGAGCACCTCGAAGGGCGGCACCACTTGGCCCGCCGGCATCGCCTCGATCTTCAGCGAGCCGGCCGAGAGCTTGTCCACGCGCTCGGCGAACATCGTGAAGTTCTCGTAGAGCGTGAGCGAGGCCGGCCATGTCGCCTGCATCTTGAGGACTTTGCGCTCTTGCGCATCGGCATTCCCGGCAATGGCCATCGCCAGGCCCAGGCCCAGCGCCGGCAAAACCGACCACTTTCGAACCACGGACTTTCGCATGAAGTTCCTCCCTTGGGTCGTCACACAGGACAGATTTTCCATGAAAGAGTAACAGATCATTTGGCGACGCGCCCCAGTAAATTGGTCGCAACGACAATCCGCGGGGCCCCTGCCGCCTCACACGCAACAAGAGGGGGGCCGCTGAGCCCCCCTCCGTTGGTTCGCGCCACCTTCAGCTCTGCCGCCGTTTACCTTGAGGCCGGCGGGAAGTAGTAGTTGGCCGCAAACGAGTAGGGCGGGAACATGAAGCGCTTGGCCGGCACCACCTTGGCGGCATAGGCCTTCTGCGACTCGTAGACCTTCTTGAAGAAGGGGTTCACCGCCATCTCTTCCTTGGCGATCGCATCCCAGGCCTTGAAGAACTCGGTCAGGATCTCCGGCGGGGTGCGCAGGATCTGCGTACCGTGCTTGGTCTGCATCTCCTCGATGGCGTCCGCATTCTGCTTCTGCCACTTCACCCACCAGCGCAGGAAGGTCTCGGTGGTTGCCGACCGGATCGCCTCTTGCTGCTGGGGCGTGAGGGCGGCCCACACCTCGGTGTTGATGATCAGCTCACCGATCGAGCTCATCTCGTGCGGGCCAGGCGTATAGTGATACTTCCACACCTGCGGCAGTCCGAGGCGTAGATCTTCTATGCCGCCCACCCACTCGGCACAGTCGATGACGCCGCGCTCGGCCGACGGCACGATCTCGCCCCCCGGCATGTTCACGGTATTCATGCCCATGCGCTTGTAGATCTCGGCAACGATGCCGGTCTGGCGGCACTTGAGGCCCTTGAAGTCCTCGATGCTCGTGATCGGCTTCTTGAACCAGCCGAGCGCCTGCGGGCTCGCCGGCAAGATCGGGAACGCCATGACGTTGAGCTTCAGCTCTTTCTGATAGAGGTCCTGCCACAGCTCGAGGCCGCCGCCCTCGTATATCCAGCCCATGAAGTCCATGTGGTCCATGCCGACGATGCCGGCTGGCGTCGACGAGAAGAGGGTGGCTGCCTTGTTCTTGCCGACCCAGTAGTAGGAGATGCCGTGGCCGCCATCGATCACCTTCTTGCTGGTGGCGTCCAGGATCTCGAACGGCGGCACGATCTGGCCGGCGGCGAGCGTCTCGATCTTGAGCGTGCCGCCGGTCAGCTTCTCTACCCGCTCCGCGAAGAACTTGAAGTTGTCCTGCAGCGTCAAGCTGGCAGGCCAGGTGGACTGCATCTTGAGCGTTTTCGATGCCGGCTGCTGCGCGAGTGCCGAGCCGGCAAAGACCAGGGCGACAGCGACGGCGGTC
>DATEVP010000396.1:0-3383 GCA_035258465.1 Hyphomicrobiaceae bacterium | reverse complement strand
GGAAGGCAATGCCTTTCGGGCCGCTGACCCGCTCCTTGCCGATGATCTGGTCGAGATGGCAGGCGGTGCAGGTCTGCTCGAACGGCGCCACGGCCATGACTCGCTTGTCCTCGCGGCTGTTGTGACAGGTCGAGCAGGTAGCGGGAATGCGCCTTGCCGGATCCTTCTTCGCCACTTCCGGGTAGTGCTTGCCGAAATGGCCGGCATGGTCGTAGATGATCCGTGTGCGCTGCTTGAACGGATAGTTCTCGAATTTCGGGTGATGGCCGTCGAAGCTGTCGAACTTCACCACGTGGCAGGAGCGGCATTGCTCGTTGGAGAGCTTGTTCAGATTGAAATTGACGCCCTGATGCTCCTGGTGGCAGGTCGCGCAATAGAGACCGCGTGCGACCACGTCATGGGTCGGGAAGGCGATGCTCTGCGCGCGGGCCGATTGCGGCGCAGGCGTCTCCGCAGCGATTTTTGTCAACCGCTCGGTGCTCTGCTTCAGCACCTCGGCCGAAGCGCTGTGCGCGTTGAAGGCCGTGTCCGGCATTCTGTGGCATGTGAGACAGGCCTTGCTGTCGGCGAGCGGATCGCCGGCGACGAGGCCGTGAATCCAGCTCAATTTACCGCTGCCGCTCTTGGTGTGGCAGGCGCTGCAATTCTCGATCGCGCCGTGAGCGCTCGCCAGCGGCCCCGGCATCAGGAACTGCGTGCCCTTGGAGAGAAAGAAGGCCGAGCCCAGGCAGACGACGGTCACGAGCGCCAACAGCACCGCCAGACGGTCGCGCCGGGAGCCGGGGGGCGCCTGCCTTTCGGCCTTCGGCGGCCGAACCGATCTGATCCATCCCGGTCGCCACATCACCAGGCCCCCGATGAATAGGCATAGACGACGAGGACGTGCAGCACCGTCAGCACGATCAGCGCATAGGTGACGGGCACATGCACGAACAGCCAGCCCTTGGTGAGCCCGAGATAGACACGCGCGAAATCGAGCCGGTCCTTCTCGATCACCAGGTTCTTGATGGCGGCAAGCTTCTCCCGGCTCTGCTGGTCGACAAAGCGTGACAGGTTGTCGATCTCGTCGGTCAGCCGCTTGAGCGGGCGCTGCGAGCCGATGAGATGGGCGGTGAAATTGCGCGGCCCCTGGAAAAAGTCCCGCAGGTGATTGGTGTAGAGGTCCATGATCCAGGCGTCATGGGGCAGCCCCGGTAAGGCGGGCAGCCCCGGTAAGGCGATCTGAGCGGCGGCCGGTTCGGTCTCGGCGACTGCGGCGTGGACATCCCGCGCCAGATCGGCGCGGAGGCTGGGGATGCGATCATAGCCGATGCCCTCGTCGATCCGACCCTTGGCCTTCAGCGACCAGGCGAGATAGGCGCCGAACATGCCGCTCAGTGTCACCAGCACGAAGCCCGCCCACAGCGCCCATTCGAAGCCGGTGTCCGGCAGAGAGAAATCCGAATGCGAGATGAAGGCGGCGACCAGCACATAGCCGAGAAAAATATGGATCTTCCGCCAGCGCATGGCGGATTTCGGCGACAGGCCGGCCGTTTTGATGGCGATGTGGAAATAGAGCTGCAAGCCCATGCCGCCGGCCAGCACCCAGCCATCGAGATAGCGCGGGTCGCGGAGCCCGTTGCCATAGATCCAGACGAGCCAGAACAGGCCGCCGGAAATGGCCGCGATCAGAAGGCCCTGGACCGTCTGGCCGATGAGATATCCCGCCGGGCCCGGACCGCGTCCGCCGATCGAGGCGTCAGATCTCACGGCAGCCACTCGAAATCACCCATCGCGGTGGTTCTTCCCCCATCAAGCCGATTCAAGCTGTTGTCGTCGCGAGCCGGCCGGGATCAACTGTCCGGCTTTCTCGCCGTGCCTTTGTATTTGTCCGGTCCGGGAATGAGGCTGTCGAGTCCCACCATCGTGCTGCCGTCATACTTCTCGGTGATGCTCTCGAGCAGCTTGGAGACGCCGTCGGCAGCAGCGGTCAGACGGCGCTCATTGTTCAGCTTAAGCCCGGCCGAGTAGGAAAATTTGACCATCTCTGCGATTTCCGGCACGCCCGGCGCGGCCTTCGCCGCGGCGGCGAGCTGCTTGCGCGCCCGGTCGACCCGCTTGGCCATTTCGAAGGCGTAAAGCCATCTGACCTTCGCACGGCTGATCCCACGAATTGCGGTCTCGAGCTCGACGCCGAGCCCGACGAGATAGAGCATCCGCATGCGCGCCGCGCTGGCCGGCACGTTGTCCCTGCCCTTGGAATACCAGGTATTGTGCCGCACCTCGCCCTGCGACCAGGACACCAGCTCGAAGGCGCTGCCGGTCTTATGGCCGCCTTTATTCACGAGATCCTCTTGCGGCACGACATGGCAGCCGTAGCAGTTCTTCGCCAGCAGGTAGAACGAGCGAGGCCTGATCATCCCCTTGGAGTCGGCGAGCTTCCAGCGCGCCTTCTCCTCGGCCTTGCTCTCGAACAGCGGTGTCTTGCCGCTGAACCCGCTGTGGACCTTGATCCAATCCTGCCCGGCGCCGTGGCAGGATTCGCAGGAGATGCCCGCGACTAGCTCCTCCTTGTTGTTCTTCTGCTGCACCGTGAAATGGCAATTCACGCACAAGCTATCCGACTTGATGCGCCGCACCCCCATTTTGTCCGCGATTTCGTTCGCCTCGGTTTTGCGCGGCATTCCTCGGAAGGTCTTGAAATGATGCGTGCCCTTCCAGGCCTCGGCCTCCTGCTTGTGACATTCGGCACAGGCATTCGGACCGACGGTCTTGGCCGGATCGGACGCAACTGCGCCGTCCGCGACAAAGCCGAAGATCATCAGCAAGCCGCAGAGACAAAGCACGGAAGACCGGAGAGGGGTCCTGGGACCGAACCCGATCGACCGAAGGCTATGCGCTCCGAGGACGATAATGACTTCTCACCCTTCAGCCATCCTATGCGCCTGCATCGGCTGTTCCCGCCGGTTGCGGGGGCGATCGAGAGCGAGCTGGCCCATCTGCCGGCTGGAGGGCACAGCGAACCACCCCATCGCGCGGGTCAGAACGCTTTCCTCGACCGTGTCGTCGGTGGTCGGCAGGAACGGATCCGCATAGCAGACCGCGCCGATGTGCGCCGCGATCGATTTGATCGAATCGACCATCCCCGGCGCGCCGCAGGCGTAGAGCACATCGGTCGGCAGCAGGCGCGGCAGATAGTCGGTCGGCCGGCCCGGCTTCACCGCATTGGTCAAGGTCTGCGGCGTGCTGCAGACAGCCACGACGAGGACATTGGGGAAGCTGGCCAGCCGCACGAGAGCCGGGCCCATATAGAGCGACTCGATGGTGCGGCCGCCAGCGATGATCATCATCCTGCGCTCCGGGTTCTCGCGCAGCGCAGCGACGGCGATCGACCAGATCGGCGC
>DATEVP010000395.1:0-2659 GCA_035258465.1 Hyphomicrobiaceae bacterium | reverse complement strand
GCGCGTGAGATGACCCGGTTTGCCGGCGGCGATGTCGCGATAGAGGTGTGAGATCACGCCTTGCGGCAGGTTGTAGGCCTCGATCTCGTTGGCGACCGCCAGCGCCTGCAGCTTGGGCACCAGGCCCCAATGTCCGCCGATCACGCGGCGCACGAGACCCCGGTGCGCGAGATGATTGAGCCCGCGATCCTTCCCGTCTCCCTGGCCCGCGGCGTAGACCAGAGTGAGGCCATAGGGCTCGCCACTGCTATTGCCGCTCTGCGCGGCGCTCTCGATGAACCTCGCTTCGAGCGCGACAGCGAGCGCTTCGGGGAAGCCAATGCCGACGAAGCCGCCCGTGGCCACGGTATCGCCGGAGCGAATGAGGCTCGCTGCCTCGCGTGCCGACTTGATCTTGCCGCCGTTCGGCGAGGCGGGCGTCACAAGGGGCGCTGCAACATCACGGCCCATGCCTGGCTCCCGCGTTGGGCGAGCAGGCGACCTAGGGCGCGCCGCTCGCTTCGGATCATGGCGCTACACGGCCACCAGCGCCGCATCGCCGCGCTGGCGCGGGCGTGGGCTATGGCGCGACGCCTCTACCGGGGCCTCGAGCCAGGATTGCTCAGGCGCAGCAAGGACTTCGCAGATCGCACGCTTGCGCTCCAGGAGCGCGTTGAGCACGTGAGAATTGCCGGTGGCTCTCGCCTGTTCGATCGAAGCCAGCACATTGGCAAGCGTGAGTTCGAGGCTTGTCATGGAGCTCATGTCCCCCACCGTTCCGATAGACCCGAACCGGTCACACCCGGCTCGGTGAATCAAGGGTGAAGGTTTTTGGTTTACCGATGGTTTACGCGGCGGCCCCAAGATGGGCCCATCGTACCAGTTGGGGGCCAATCATGGTGCTGGCGCTAGTGGAAGAGGCTGAAGACCCCGTGGTCGGCCGATTCATCACCGTAGATGGGACCCGGCTGCACTACATCGATCGCGGCACCGGCACTCCAGTTGTCTTCCTGCACGGCAACGGCAGCATGATCGCGGACTTCGTCTCTAGCGGCATCACCGAGTGCAGCGATGCCGGCTATCGTGTGATCGCCTTCGACCGCCCCGGCTTCGGCTATAGCGAACGCCCGCGCGGGCGGAGATGGGGGCCGTTCGAGCAGGCCAGGCTCCTGTTGCAGGCGTTCGCGCTTCTCGACATCGAGCGCCCCATCATCGTCGGCCACTCGTGGGGTACCCTGGTGGCTCTGGCCTTGGCGCTGGAGGGCGGGAAGGACGTCGCGGGATTGGTGCTCCTGTCGGGCTACTACTATCCAGTGCCACGTCCGCGCGCGAAGGCCCAGCAGGGGTCCTCGTTCCCATTCGTGGACGACGTCGTCCGGCAAGCTGTCATGCCGTTCGTCTGGCGCCTGACGGCGCCGGGGGCCGTGAAGCGCATCTTTGCACCCTGCGCCGTTCCCGAGCGGTTCAAGAGAACATATTCCTTGGCCGACGCCCTTCGCCCGTCGCAGATGAGGGCCGTCGAGGAAGAAGCGGCCATGCTGACGGAGGCTGCCAAGACGCTCAGCGAGCTCTATGGGGAACTGAGCATCCCAGTCCGGCTGATTGCCGGGTCGGATGATCGCATTGTCGAGACGGCCAAGCACTCCGCGCGCTTGCATCAGGAGCTGACCACCAGCACATTTCGCATCGTGCCCGATTGCGGGCACATGGTTCATCACGCCGCTCCAGAGGAGGTCATCGCGGCGATCGTCACCGTGGACAAGGGCCGACAGGGCGCGTCTGGAGCCGGGCGCCGCCCCCCGAAGCCAGCAGTGCCACGTCATTGGCTCCACATTGGCGAAGGCTCGATGGAGAGGGGGCGGCCGCCAGCGACGCACTATGCCCTTTGTGCGGTCGGGTGATGTTGCTCGAACCTGCTCGCCGATTGCCGGCCGCCGGCTGAGTTCCCCATCAGGGCGTGCCCAGGCAGACGACAGAAGCCGCCTCACCTCAAAGCGAAGCCTTCATAGCCGCGCGCCGCGACCTCGTTGCATTTCTGCACGTACCTCGGGAAGCCGCCGATGTAGGGCATGAACACGCGCGGCTTGCCGGCAATGTTGGCGCCGAGATACCAGGAGCTGCAGGTGTAGCGCAGCGTGCGACCCGCCAGCTCGCCGACATGCGCGACCCATTCGTCCTCGGCTTGCGCCTTGGGCTCGATGCGCGCGAGGCCGCGGTCGCGCAGGTATTTCATCGTGTCGGCGATCCACTCCACGTGCTGCTCGATGGTGGGCAGCATGTTGGTCAGCACGGATGGGCTGCCTGGGCCGGTGACGGTGAAGAGGTTGGGAAAGCCCGCCATCCCGAGGCCCAGATAGGTCCTGGGGCCCTCGCTCCATTTCTTGCTGAGCGCGAGCCCGCCGCGGCCGCGGATGTCGATCCGGCTGAGCGCGCCGGTCATTGCGTCGAAGCCGGTGGCGAAGACGATGGCGTCGACCTGGTACTCGCGGCTGGCCACCTGCACGTCCTTGGGCGTGATCCTTTCCACCGGAGACTTCGACACGTCGATCAGCTTCACGTGCGCCTGGTTGAAGGTCTCGTAGTAGCCGATGTCGATGCACAGCCGCTTGCAGCCGATGGTGTTCGTGGGCGAGAGCAGCTCGGCGACGGCCGGATCGGCGACCGCCTTGCGGATCTTGGC
>DATEVP010000394.1:0-7154 GCA_035258465.1 Hyphomicrobiaceae bacterium | reverse complement strand
ATAGATCAAGCAGCGTCGCTGATCGTTTCAAGGACGGCAGATGCGGCATGGCAACTCCTCCAGATTCGTTGCTCGGTAACAGCAATTTGGTTCGGCGTGATTGGCGCGCGAGCAATACGAGAAGTAGGGTCTTATATGCCTCTAGTCCGCCTTGTCGTTACTCAAACGTTTGCGACCCTGTGCCTGCTCCTCGCTGCCAGCTCCACCCATCCTGCGCTGGCTGAACCCGGTCGTTGGGTGCAGGAGGGCTGGGCAAAGACCGATTTCAGCAAATCCCGAATAGGCTGGAATGAGATCGTATCCGGTGGGCCCCCGAAAGACGGAATTCCCTCGATCGACGGGCCAATTTTCAAGCTCGCGGCCGACGACAAGGAGCTGACTGCTGCCGATCCCGTTATCGGATTGGATATCGAAGGCGATGCTCGAGCGTACCCTCTCCGTATCCTGATCTGGCACGAGATCGTCAACGACACCGTCGGAGGCGTTCCGGTCGCCGTTACGTATTGCCCCCTCTGCAACTCCGCCGTCGTGTTCGATCGGCGCGTGCCGCCGCACGTCCTGGACTTCGGTACCACTGGCAAGCTGCGCAACTCCGACCTCGTCATGTACGACCGCCAGACAGAAAGCTGGTGGCAGCAGTTTACCGGTGAGGCGATCGTTGGGACGCTGACTGGCACAGAGCTGAAGTTGGTGCCGGCCCGTCTGGAGTCGTTTGCCGAATTCAAGACACGCCATCCGAGCGGGAAGTTGCTGGTGCCCAACGAACCAAGGAGGCGTGACTACGGTCGAAATCCATACGTCGGGTACGATATGGCAGCTGCGCCATTTCTGTATCGTGGCGACTTGCCGAAGGACATCGAGCCCATGGCGCGTGTCGTTGTCGTGCGGCCGGGTAAGGGTAGGCTGCTTGCTGTCACTCTCGAGCGCGTACGCAAGAGTGGCCAGCTCATGCTAGACGACGTCAAGGTGACTTGGCATCCGGGTCAGGCGTCCGCGCTCGAACACTGGGAGGTTGCCAAGGGCCGCGACGTCGGCACGATTACGGCCTCCGCCAGGGACGCGGCCGGCAGGTACGGCGACGTTCCCTACGATGTGACATTCGCGTTCGTGGTGCGCGCTTTCCATGCCGACCTACCCATCCTCAAGTAATTGTTTCGCTTGTCGCCAAAGCCTCAAGGTTGCGTCGTGAGTAACGTGAAGGCACGCGTTCCGCTCAGAGGGGGATGGCATGAAGAGGATCACTCTCATCGCATTGTCCTCGGCTTTGTTGCTGGCCTTGGTCGTGGCGGTACGACCGGAGCGTCACGATGTCGAAGGGCGCAAGCCTTTGGTCATGGTGGCACGGGAGGCCCACGCCAGAGCGCTCGCGGGAGAGTTGGTGCTCGTCGATATCCGCAGCCCCGACGAGTGGCGCAAGACGGGAGTTCCGGCGAGCGCCTACGCCATTACGATGCACCAAGATCAGGTCACCTTCATGCGGCAGCTTGCCGAGGCAACGGGCACGTTACATCAGAAGCCGAGCGCGCTGATTTGCGCAACCGGCAATCGGTCGGCGCTCATCCAGGGTAGGCTCAGACAGGCCGGACTGGAGAATGTCATCGATGTTGCTGAAGGGGTGATGGGAGGCCCGCGCGGCACAGGCTGGATCAATTCCGGCCTTCCACTACGCCGCTGGACCCCAGGGCTCGAGCGACCTCGCGCCGCATCCAATTGACGCTGGGGCCCCGGCTATCCGCCGGCTTTCGAGGCGTAGCGGCTGTGGGCTCCACATTCCAGGCGATGGCCATGCTGCGCAACCCTGCTCAGAAAGCGTACTCGCGAAACAGCGGATCGGTGCTGCGGCCCCAGTCGGTTTCGTAGCGTGCCAGCATCTCCTCGGCCGGCGTGCAGCCGCTGGCGAGGATCGCCTCCACCGGCTCGAGGAACTTGGTCTCGTCGTCGCCGCTGGCATCCGTAAACGCGCGACGCTTCAGGCCGGCGCGGGAGATGGCCAGCGTCTGCCGCGCCAGCTCGAGCACGCTCGTGCGCCGGAAGGGCGTGCGCAAGGCGGTCTTGGGGATGGCGTCGCGAAGCCCCTGCCGCTCTTGCGCGCTCCAGTCCTTCACCAGGTCCCAGGCGGCGTCGAGCGCACCCTGGTCGTAGAGCAATCCGGTCCACAGCGCCGGCACGGCGCAGATGCGGCGCCATCGGCCGCCGTCGGCGCCGCGCATCTCCAGGAAGCGCTTCATGCGCACCTCGGGGAACAGCGTGGTGAGATGGTCCGACCAGTCGTCCAGCGTGGGGCGCTCGCCCGGCAGCTGGGCCAGGCGACCGGCCATGAAGTCGCGGAAGGAGGCGCCCGCGACATCGACGTAGCGGCCGTCGCGGTAGACGAAATACATCGGCACCGACAGGGCGTATTCGGTGTAGCGCTCGAAGCTCATGCCCGGCTCGAACACGAACGGGATCATGCCGGAGCGGGCAGCGTCCGTGTGGCGCCACACCTCGCTGCGCAGCGAGAGGTAGCCGTTGGGCTTGCCCTCGGTGAAGGGGGAGCAGGCGAAGATCGCCGTGACCACCGGCTGCAGCGCCAGCGAGACGCGGAACTTCTTCACCATGTCGGCCTCGTCGGCGAAGTCGAGGTTCACCTGGATGGTGGCGGTGCGGTACATCATGTCGAGGCCGCGCGTGCCGACCTTCGGCATGTAGCGCGACATCACCCCGTAGCGCTGCTTGGGCATGCGCGGCGTCTCGGCGAGCGTCCAGTTGGGCGAGAAGCCGACGCCCAGGAGGCCGATCCCAAGAGGTTCACCGGCTGCAAGCACTTGGATGAGGTGCTGCTGCGTCTCGGCGCCGATCTCGTGGATGGTGCCCAGCGGCTCGCCGGAGAGCTCGAACTGGCCGCCGGGCTCCAGCGACACGGTGCCGCCCGGCTCGCCGTCGGAGCGCTTCAGGGCGATGATGTTCCCCCCTTCCATGATGGGCTGCCAGCCGAAGCGGGCGACGAGCCCTTCCATCAGCGCGCGCACGCCGCGCGGCCCGTCGTAGGGCACGGGCCGCGGGGTGTCGGTATGGAACAGGAACTTCTCGTGCTCGGTGCCGATGCGCCACTGGGCGCGCGGCTTCGAGCCCGCCGCGATCCAGGCGACGAGGTCATCGCGCGAGCGGACGGTGGGGCTCGGTGCGCTGTCCTGTCGTGTGGACATCGGGTGGTCCTTGTTGGCGGCTTAAGTCCCATGCCGCCAGGGCGGGACGGCGGTGTCCCTTGTTAGTTGAAAAGCACTTGTCTGCAAAGCCTTGCGGCGTTGCCACCGCAGGTTCTTCCTGGCAACGGACGAAGAGGCTGTGGCGCTGTCCCCTTGCAGACCAAGTGCGCGTACGCAACATTGCGTGTTGATCGGAATACAAGGCGATGGCGCGCCGGTCTGGTCCTGGTTCCGACGATGGCGCTGCCTCAATTCCTCGCGCACGAGCCGATTATCATCGCGCTTCCCCTTCCACGAGATCGGCAGGAGCAGGCAACTGCAGCACGATCATCGCCACGCGGCTCGGTGCGGCAGCAGCTGCCGCTGAAGGCGAGGATCCACGTACCGCTCACCAAAAGCATCGGCATACGTCATACAATAAACTTCTGGGGCCGAAAGACGCAGTGTATTTAATGCCTCTTCGCGCTCCCTGGCGTCGGCAACACAGAGATAATAGCGGGCGCGCCAAGCAGCATTGATTTCATAGCCACGAGGCGTTGGGCCCACCGCTTCAAACGACATCGCCGCGACCGGCCTTGACGCCTTCGCGCTCTTAGCCACCGGCCCAGCAACCGCTTCGGGCTTGCTCTTCGGGGCAATCGGGAATGCAAGGCTGAAAATGACTTTGTGAACATCCGTGCGGTCTGCGTCGATGGTTGCTGTGGCACTCACCAGTCGGAATGAGTTTGGCACCGGATTGATCTTCAAACTTGGTCCCAAGTTCGCCTTGATCGTCGTGGTGAACGTTATTGTGTCGACGAATTGGCCCTCACCGCCACCTTGCTCGCTGATCGCGATGAACGTCTCTACGACCTTGCGCAAACCAATCTCACCGGTGATGGGGTAGAGAAGGTTCTTGTCGCGGGGCTTGAAGCCGGCGCACCAGGTATCCCGAGTTACCAATTCGGCGAACGTGTCGTTTGCTTTGAACTTCCGTTTACCATCACGCGTCTTGTTGAGCGACCCGCCAGCGCTGAGATCAAAAGTGCTTTGGGCCAGCGGAAGTTTGAAAGCCAAGCTGGAACCAAGATTATTGTGTTCCATGATGCTGAAATCGAAATCATAGGCGACCGAGACCTGCCCATACTTGATGAGATCAGCGTACAGGTCCGCGTCAGCAGGGTGCTTGCCAATATGACCTTTCAGCCAGCCAGCAAATCTTGTCCAATCCTCTTTTGTTTGTAAGTTCTTGGGTTCCCATCCTGCTATCCCTCGACTCTTGAGTCTCTTCACGATTTGCTCGAGGACGCCGAGCCTCATCTCGCAGCGGGCGCTCCTGACGATCTCCTCGGTCGAAAGCGGAGATACGTCGTCCGGTATGGGGTGCACAGAGCAACCTGTTAGCAGCGCTGCGGCTAGAACCGCGAGCGTACGTTGCCTGGCCCCTGATCCCGCGAAACTGCTGAACTTGCCGTCGAACCAACGGCTTAGGCAGTGGCTTTTCACATACGCGCACAACAACGCAAACATGACCCACCAACCCTTCGCAAACCTACGCCGGTCGGGATACGCCCGGGTCCGCGATGCCTCAACCCTTAACGATCCGATGTAAGGAGACCAAAGAATTTCTGTGCGATCAGCCATCTTACGCATCGTGCGTGGCAGGACGGCCACGAATGCCAGTCACGGCTGGCCGCTCGATATGACGTAGCTGCTGGTCATGGACGAGGGGCGCAGCTCATGTGCCCTCAGGGACAGCCCTTGACTGACGATCCGTTGCGATCCTGTCCAGTTCTGGCACCTAATGCACGTTGCCGGCTTGGCCGACGGCAGGTTCACCGCTAGCAGCGGACGGGCAGGCGGTGGCGATCTCGATAGGTCTCGACGTGGCAACCCGGCTTTTTGAATTTTGGGCTCGTCAGGGGAAGCGTCTGGATGACGCTGTCCATTCCGTGAGTCCAGCTAGCGCCAGTCGCCGAGGGCGGCATTCACAAGGGCGAGAGCGGCGATCGCCGCGGTATCGGCGCGCAGGATGCGGGGGCCCAGCGATATGCGCACCACGAATGGCTTGCATGCGACGAGCTCACGCTCGCCCTCCTCGAAGCCGCCTTCGGGCCCGACCAGCAGCGCCAGCGGTCCCCGTTTGGCTCGGGCCAGGGCGGCAAGCGGGTCCTTCTCCTCGCTCCCCTCGTCGCAGAAGACGAGGGTGCGGGCGGCGTCCCAGCCGGCGATGACGCGGTCGAGCCTCTCGGGCTCATGCACCTCGGGGATGCGCAGGATGCCGCATTGCTCGGCCGCCTCAATGGCATTGGCGCGCATGCGAAGGGTGTTGACCCGCTCCGGCGTCGTGCGGCGGGTCATGACGGGGCGCAGGCGGGCGACGCCCATCTCGGTCGCCTTCTGCGCCATGTAGTCGAGGCGCGCGCGCTTCAGCGGCGCGAACAGGTAGTCGATGTCCGGGCCGGCCTCCTGCGGGCGCGTCCGGCGGCGCACGGCCAGGGTCGCGCCCCGCTTTCCGGCCTCGGCCAGCTCCGCCTGCCATTCGCCGTCGCGGCCGTTGAAGACGAGGATGGCATCGCCGGGGCCGAGGCGCAGCACGTTGCGCAGGTAGTTCGCCTGCTCGGCGCCGCAGGCGACCGTCGCCCCCTCGGCCAGGTCGGCCTCGACGAACAGGCGCTGGGCATTGAAGTCGTAGCGGGCCATGACGGGAGAGCTTACACCGGCGCGTGCCTCTTTACTCCATTTCAGCCCCGCACGTTCTCTATCCAGGGCGACTGAAGTAGGCTGGCCGCAGGAAACGCCTGCGTACAACAAGCCCATGAAACCGCTTCTCTCCGAGCACGGCCTCGACGGCGTCGAGATCTTCGCAGGCATCGAGCTGGCCGAGCGCGCACGGCTTGCCGCCGAGCTGGAGACGGTGAGCCTCAAGCGCGGCGACGTGCTGGTGCGGCAGGGCGAGATGGCCGATGCACTCTACGTGGTGGTGACGGGGCGTTTCGCCGTGACGCTCGACGGCCGCCGCCAGCTGGTCGCCGAGCTCGGCCCCGGCCAGCCCATAGGCGAGATCGCCTTCCTGGCCGGTGGCGCGCGCACGGCCACCGTCACGGCGCTGCGCGACAGCCTGGTGCTGCGGCTCGGGCGCGCCGAGTTCGAGGAGCTTTCGGCCAAGAGCCCCGGCATCTGGCGCGCGCTGACGCTGGCGCTCGCGCGCCGCGTGGCCGAGGCCAACGTCGGCCGTGCCGACCCGCCCGATCCGCGCCCGCGCACGATTGCGCTGATCCGCGCGGGCGAAAGCCCGCTGCCGCAGCCGTTCGTCAAGCAGCTCGCCGGCGTCTTCAAGCGCGCCAGCAACACGCGCCTGCTCGGGGCCGAGACGGCGCACGAGGTGCTGCCGAAGGGCACGCGCCTCGACAGCGGGGAGGCAACGCGCGCGCTCAACGCGCTGGAAGGCAGCCACGACTATGTGCTGTTCGTGGCCGACCACGAGCTGACCGCCTGGTCGGAGAAGGCGATCCGGCAGGCCGACCTGGTGCTCGCCGTGGGCCTCGCCGGTGCCGAGGCGCAGCCCAACGCGCTGGAGCGGCTGGCGGCCGAGCTGCTGCCGCCCGACGCCCAGCGCCTGGTGCTGCTGCATGCCACCCGCGCGCCCATCTCAGGCACGGCGCGCTGGCTCGGGCCCCGGCGCATCGCCATGCACCACCACGTGGCGCTCGACGAGCCCGGCGATTTCGAGCGGCTCTATCGCTTCGTCAATGGCACGGCGCTCGGCCTCATCGCCTGTGGCGGGGGCGCCTACTGCGCGGCGCATGTCGGGCTCTACAAGGCGCTGCTGCAGTCGGGCCTCACCTTCGACATCATGGGCGGCACGTCGGGCGGGGGAGCGATGACGGCCGCCTTCGCCATGGGCACGCACCCCGACGACGTCGACCGCGCCACGCATGAGATCTTCGTCACCAACCGCGCCATGCGCCGCTACACCTGGCCGCGCTA
>DATEVP010000393.1:0-3474 GCA_035258465.1 Hyphomicrobiaceae bacterium | reverse complement strand
CCGCCTTGGCCAGATGCCTTCGCTTCCCGCCGGCCGTCCCGCACGCCCTCGCGGGCCCAACACTAGTTGTTTGCACTCCTAAAGGCGCCGCATGCCTTCGGCGACCCGTGTCGCCGGGGCCATCCGCGCGCGCACGCGCCGTCTCTTCCTGACGCTCGCCCGCCGCGCATGTCAGCTACAAAAACGGGCCATGCCGGGCAGGGACGGTGCTACGGCACCTCCCCGCGCGCCGGATAATCCTTGGCGATGACGAAATCGACCGCGCTCAGCAGCTCGCGAAAATGCGGCCGGGCGAACGGCATGGTCTGGATCGCCGACCAGTAGAGCGTGCCATCGGCGCGAACGAGGAATACGCCGGGCTCGCTGAACAGGGCGGGCTCGTCGATGCCGGCCGAGGTCTTGCCCCGGCTGGTCGAAATGAAGAGGCCCCAGCGGCGGGCAAGCGCGAGATCGAGCCCGTACCCAATGGTCAGATTGCCGAGCTGCCATTCCGCTGCCGTGCGGCGCGCGCGCTCCTCGTCGTCGCTGCTGATGGCGATGACGTCGACGCCGCGCGTCCGAAACTCCGGCTCCAACTTGACGAGCTCGCCGAGGTAACCCCGGCAGATGGGGCAATGCAGGCCCCGGTAGAAGACGACCAGCGTAAACCGCTCGGGCTTGCGCTCAGCGAGCAGCCATTTGCCGCCGGCCAGCGTGGCGACGGACAGCTCCGGCACCTCGGTGCGCGGCAGTATCTTGCTCATGTTTTCTCCTCCTGTGAGATCGCGCAGTCTTCGCACGCAACGGGGCGAGCGCCGACCGCACGGCGTCGTGCACCACGCGCGGCTCCGCCCCGAGACGGGTCATCACCCGAATGCCCTGGATGAGGGTGACGAGCTGGCGGGCGAACTGGCCAGGCTCGGTAGCGGGGGATAGGTCGCCCTGACGCTGTGCCTGCTCGAGGCGCCTTGCGAGCGCTCTTTCCATGCGGCGGAACGCGCCGCTCACCAGTCGAGCAACTCTGGGTTCGGCGCCGAGCTCCGTGGCCGTATTGGTCAAGAGGCAGCCATGCGTCGGAGCGCCGGGAGCTGGACGCTGACCGGCGACATGCAGAAGGAACCGGCGGATCGCGAGAGCGGCGTTCTCGCCTTCGCCGAGCCGCTCCAGGTTGGCGCGCGTCACGGTGCCCAGATAGTGCTCGAGCGCGGCGACGAAAAGCGCCGTCTTGTCCGGATAAGCAGCGTAAAGGCTCGATCGGCTGACCCCGGTCGATTCGACGATCTCGTCGATCGACACGCGAGCAAAGCCGCGCGCCCAGAACAGCGCCGTCAAGCGACGCAAGAAGTCATCGCGATCGTAGGCAGGCGTGCGCGCCAAAGGATCCTCGGGCGTTGCTCGGGGCCATACTGGAATGATCGTTCCAGTTAGTCAATCGGGCTTACGCCTTTGTGATCTTTCCAGCATGCAGGTTGGGGTCGAGCGTCAGCGATGACCCAACACAAGCGGATTCACCGAGCTGGCGTTGGGTCGGCGCTTCGCTTGGCCCAACCTACTTTTCTCACCGCCCCTTGTACCTGGGCTTGCGCTTCTCGTTGAACGCGTTGATGCCTTCCTGGCGGTCCTCGGTGACGACGGTGCGATAGTAGGCCTCGAGCTCGAAGGCATAGCCCGAGGCGCGGTCGAGGTCGGTCGCCTTCTCGATGGACTTCTTCGCCTGGCGGACGGAGACGGGCGCGTTGGCGGCGATGCGGCCGGCAGCACCCATCGCCTCGCTCATGAGCTGATCGGCCGCGCACACCTTGTTGACCATGCCCCATTCGAGACCCTGCTCGGCCGTGAAGGGCGCGCCCGTCAGGATGATCTCCTTGGCCCGGCGCACGCCCACCGCGCGCGGCAGGTTCTGCGTGCCGGCCGCGCCGGGCATGATGCCGAGCGTCACCTCGGTCAAGGCGAAGCGGGCCGATTGCGCGGAATAGATGAAGTCGCACGCCAGCGCCAGCTCCATGCCGCCGCCGTAGGCCGCGCCGTTGACGGCGGCGATGATCGGGATCGGGCAATCGAAAATGGCGCGCACCATCTGCTCGACGACGGCGTGCTGCTGGCGCCAGGCGACCTCGCTCATGCCCTTGCGCTCCTTGAGGTCGGCGCCCGAGCAGAAGCCCGCGCCTTCGCCGGTGAGCACGATGCACACGGCGGCGTCGGGGTCGATATAAAAGCCGGCAAAACAGTCGCGCAGCTCGCGCATCATCGCCGTGTTCATGGCGTTGCGGGCCTCGGGCCGGTTCATGGTGACGACGGCCACCCGATCGGCGCCGGTTGCGACCTTCAGCGTTTCGTATTGCATGCTCGATCCGTCTGTTGCCTCACGTGCAGAAACCCTATCATCACCGAATGCGGCAGTGGCGCAAGGCTGCAGCGGCAAGGAACGAAATGATGGGAGATGACGCAACGGAGGCTGTCGTCATCGCGGCCGAAACGGCCGACCAGCCCGAGGTGCGCGCTCTGCTGCGCCAGTCGGATGCCTACCTCACCGGGCTCTACCCGGCTGAGAGCAATCATCTGGTCGATGTCGGCGCGCTCTGCGCACCCAACGTGCGCTTCCTGGTGGCGCGCCGCGGCGCTGGCGTCGTGGGCTGCGGCGCCCTCGTCCTGGCGCCGCCCGGCGAGGCCGAGATCAAACGCATGTTCGTCATCCCGCAGGCTCGCGGCCACAGGATCGGCCGGCAGATCCTGGCGGCGCTGGAGGCGACGGCGCTGGCGGAGGGGGTGCGCGTCGTTCGCCTCGAGACCGGCCTGCGCCAGCCCGAGGCCTTGGCCCTCTACCGCAGCAGCGGCTTCGTCGAGCGCGGCCCCTTCGCCAGCTACCGCCCCGACCCGCTCAGCACCTTCTTCGAGAAGTGGGTCGGCTGAGACGCAACGGGGTCAGACCCCGTGTCCTCAATACCGATAGGTGTCCGGCTTGTAGGGCCCCTGCTGGGGCACGCCGATGTAGGCCGCCTGCTTGTCGCTGAGTAGGGTGAGCTTCACGCCGATCTTGTCGAGGTGCAGGCGCGCCACCTTCTCATCGAGGTGCTTGGGCAGCGTATAGACCTGACGCTCGTACTTGCCGGGATTGGTGAACAGCTCGATCTGCGCCAGCGTCTGGTTGCTGAAGGACGACGACATCACGAAGCTCGGATGGCCCATGGCGTTGCCGAGGTTCACCAGCCGCCCCTACGACAAGAGAATGATCCGCTTGCCGTCCGGGAACTCGACCTCGTCGACCTGCGGCTTGACGTTGTGCCACTTGAAGTTCTTCAAAGCCGCGACCTGGATCTCGGAATCGAAGTGGCCGATGTTGGCGACGATCGCCCGGTCCTTCATAGCGCGCATGTGCTCCACCGTGATGACGTCGATGTTGCCGGTGGCGGTGACGAAGATGTCGGCGCGCGGGGCGGCATCGTCCATGGTGGTGACCTCGTAGCCCTCCATGGCCGCCTGCAGGGCGCAGATCGG
>DATEVP010000392.1:0-6698 GCA_035258465.1 Hyphomicrobiaceae bacterium | reverse complement strand
CCCCCGCCTCGCCTCCACCCCTGCCGGATACCGGGGCGGGACACCGTCGCCGCCGAAGATCGTCACCGGCACACGCTGGGCGGTCTTGAAGATCTTCGCCGACGGCGGGGCGCGGAACCTGGCGTCGAGCACGACGCGCCGCGGCGAGCGATGCTCGAGCCCGGGCAGGCGGCAGGTGAGCTCGGGGTCGTCGTCCTCGACCGTCTTGCGGCCGACCAGGACAGCGTCCGCCTGGGCCCGGAGTACATGCGCGAGCTGGCGCGCCTCGATGCCGGTGACCCAGCGCGGCGCGCCGTCGCCAGGCGCGATCAGGCCATCGCCGGAAACCGCAATCTTGAGCTGCACGAACGGCCGGCCCTTGGTCATGCGCAGGATGTGGCCGGCCGCCATCCAGCGCGCCTCCTCCTCGCAAACGCCCACCTCGGCGGCGACGCCTGCCTTGCGCAGCACGGCCAACCCCTTCCCCGAAACCTCGGGGTTGGGGTCGCTGGTGGCGCAGACGACGCGTCTCACACCGGCTGCCAGGATGGCCTCGGCGCAGGGCGGCGTGCGCCCGTGGTGCGAGCAGGGCTCGAGCGTGACGTACATGGTCTGGCCCCGCGCCCGCTCGCCGGCGCGATTCAGCACATGCGCCTCGGCGTGCGGGCGCCCGCCCGGCTGCGTCCAGCCGCGGGCGATGACTTCCCCGCTGCTCTCATCGGCGATGATGGCGCCAACGGCCGGGTTGGGCGCGGTTCGGCCCAGCATGCGCCTGGCCATGCGCAGCCCCAGCTCCATGAAGCGGCGGTCGAGAGAAGATCCAGAAGTCGGCGCCTCGGGGGCCATCGATCGTCAATGCTTTCTGTCGGCTGCCCCGGTAGCGGTCGCCTTCGCGGGCGCGACGCCGGCCTCCTGACCCGCCGTCGCCCGCTCCGCGATCTCGCCCAGCACCTCGTGGAAGTCGGCGGCCTCGCGAAAATCGCGGTAGACCGAGGCAAAGCGCACGTAGGCCACGGGGTCGAGGCCCTTCAAGGCCTCCATCACGAGCTCGCCGACCACCGAGGAGGGCACTTCCTGCTCGCCCATGCTTTCCAGCTGCCGCACGATGCCCGACACCATGCGCTCGATGCGCTCGGGCTGGATCGGCCGCTTCCTGAGCGCGACCTCGATCGAGCGCGAGAGCTTCTCGCGGTCGAACGGCACGCGCCGGCCCGAGCGCTTGATGACGACGATCTCTCTCAGCTGCACGCGCTCGAACGTGGTGAAGCGCCCCCCGCAATCCTCGCAGATGCGCCGGCGGCGGATCGACTGGTTCTCCTCGGTGGGGCGGCTGTCCCGCACCTGGGTGTTCTCGCAGCTGCAGTAAGGGCAGCGCATGTCATGGCTCCGGGTGGCATCTCCCTCTCCCCATTCTGGAGAAGAATGGGGAGAGGGAACTACGCGTAGATCGGGAAGCGGGCGCACAGCGCCATCGCCTCGGCCTTGACCTTGGCCTCGACCTTGGCGTTGCCCGCTTCGCCTTTGTCGGCGAGTCCGTCGAGAACTTCGGCCATCATGCGGCCGATCGCACGGAACTCGGCCACACCGAAGCCCCGCGTCGTGCCGGCCGGCGAGCCGATGCGGATGCCGGACGTCACCTGTGGCTTCTCCGGATCGAACGGCACGCCGTTCTTGTTGACCGTGATATGGGCGCGGCCCAGCGCCTTTTCCACGACATTGCCGGTGAGCTTCTTCGGCCGCAGATCGACGAGCTGCAGGTGCGTGTCGGAGCCGGCGGAGACGAGGTCGAAGCCGGAGGCAGCCAGCACCTCGCCCAGCGCCTTGCAGTTCTCGACCACGGCGCGCGCATAAGCCTTGAACTCGGGCTGCAGCGCCTCGTGAAAGGCCACCGCCTTGGCGGCAATGACGTGCATCAGCGGTCCGCCCTGCATGCCCGGGAACACGGCCGAGTTGATCTTCTTGGCGAGGTCCTCCTCGTCGGTGAGGATCATGGCGCCGCGCGGGCCCCGCAGCGTCTTGTGCGTGGTCGAGGTGACGATGTGGGCATGCGGGAACGGGCTCGGGTGCGCGCCACCGGCAACGAGCCCCGCGAAGTGGGCCATGTCGACCATCAGGTAGGCGCCGACCTCGTCGGCAATCGCCCGGAACTGGGCGAAATCGATGATGCGCGGATAGGCGCTGCCGCCGGCGATGATCGCCTTGGGCTTGTGCTGCCGCGCGAGCGTGGCCACCTCGTCCATGTCGATGCATTGATCCTGGCGCCGCACGCCGTAGGCAATGACTTTGAACCATTTGCCCGAAAAATTGACGGGTGAGCCGTGCGTCAGATGTCCGCCGGCATCGAGGCTGAGCCCCATGAAGGTGTCGCCGGGCTTCATCATGGCCATGAAGGCGGCCTGGTTGGCGGTGCTGCCCGAGTGCGGCTGCACGTTGGCGAAGCGGCACTTGAAGAGCTTCTTGGCGCGCGCAATCGCCAGGTTCTCGGCCTCGTCGACGTATTGGCAGCCGCCGTAGTAGCGGTTACCGGGATAGCCCTCGGCGTACTTGTTGGTGAGCATGCTGCCGGCGGCCTCGAGCACCGCGCGCGAGACGATATTCTCGGACGCGATCAGCTCGATCTCCTGCCGCTGGCGTGCCAGCTCGCGACCGATGATGCCGGCAAGCTCGGGATCGCTTTCGTTCACGGTGGCGGAAAAGAAGGTCGAATGCGGCGCCTCGCGGCGCCCGGCGGCTGCAGTCGGCATGGCTTCCCACGAATCGGTTGGCGCGCCAAAGCGGCGCGCGGCCCTCTTATCACGGCCATTGCGGGCGCAACAAGAAGACTGCCTCCAGAGAGTTAGGAACGAGCCCCGCCGGAGGAGGTGTTCGGAGCATGAAGCCCTCGTTTTTGGGGCGGCCTCCCACTTCGGTCGGGGATCAGGCAGACCTCGCCACGGCGCCTTCGAGCGCATCGAGGATGGCGCGCTTGGCCTCGTGATCCAGGCAGGTCGAGCTGCTCAGGAACTCCTCGACTCCCGTCGGGCGATCGCCACGTGCCGCCTCGAGGCGGGACAGCTCCTCCCCCAGCAATCGCCTGCGCTCGAGCAGGTGGTTGAACTGCGCATCGCAGCCGGCAATGGGCCGGGGATAGGCCTGAATCTCGGCCGCCACGGCGCCCTTCATCTCCTCGAGGAAGCGCCGCAGGGCCTCCCACTGCTTGGCGGTACTCATGGGTTGGTCGGTCCCCGGAGATGACACTTTAGCCCAGGAGATTCCCGGCCGTGAGGCCCAACAGCGGGCTTTCTTCCGCTGCTTCGGTCGCCGGTCCGCGAACGGCGATTACGGACCGGCTTTCCGGCAGTGGCTTGCCTTCATTGGCTTTCTTGCCAAGCGCCGCCGGCCCCAGATTGTCCACAGTGACAGTTGTACATCATACACCCTGCATTCGTTAACACATACATTCCGTCCAACAGCGAATCGGCCCATCTGCCGCGCCTTGCTTCGGCGCCGGTCCTTTGTCCTTGCGTTTGGCTGGCGCCCATCGGGCAGAGGCGGTCGGGAGTGCTCCGCGTGAAACGCAAGGACCTTCACATGAAGCGGTTGATTGCTGGCTCTGCAATGGCTCTGGCGCTGTCGACAAGCGCGGCCGTTGCGGACGGGATGGACAGAAAGGCGCGTGCGCCTTGCTGCGCCGCTTCGTGGACCGGATTCTACCTCGGCGCTGGCGTCGGCGGCGGAGCCATTGTGTACGACGTCGATGTGTTTGGAGACTTCGGCGGCGAAGGTTTCTTCGGCACTGTGATGGTCGGTTACGACCGCCAGATCAATTCGCGCTGGGTGGCCGGCCTATTCGCCGACTACGACTTCTCCGACATCACAACGAACAGCTTCTTGGGCGGGAGCGGTGACCTCAAGCATACCTGGTCCGTCGGCGGCCGCCTCGGGATGCTGACGAGCCCGACAACCTTGTGGTACGGCACGGCCGGCTACACGCAGATAAAGGTTGACCTCGACATCCCCATCAACGTGCCAACGTTCAGCGGCTACTTCGTCGGTGGCGGCGTCGAGAACCAGCTCGGCGGCGGGTGGTCGCTGCGGGGTGAGTATCGCCTTTCCCAGTTCGACAGCGAAGACGTCGCAGGGGTCGATGTGGACCCCACCATGCTCACGGTCCGAGCGGTCCTGAGCTACAAGTTCGGCGGCCGCCGCGAGGAAGTCCGCGCGCCGCTCAAATAACCGCAACCGTTTCGCAAGCCGAAGCGGGCCACTCGAGAGAGCGGCCCGTTTTCCTTTCGTGCGCGCTTCCAGCATTTCACCCCTTGCGCCCGTAATCGAGCAGGCCGGCCTGCATCTTCGGCGGATGGGCGCGGATCGCCTCCTCGTTGGGCTCGGTGCCCCAGCCGGGCCGGTCGGGCAGGACGAGATGGCCGCTCTCGATCGCCGGCACATGGCTGACGAGCTCGTGGTCCCAGGGCAGCCGGTCGATATCGGCCTCCATGATGCGCAAATTCGGCACGGCGGCCGCGAAGTGCGCGTTGATCATGGTGCACAGGTGGCCATAGAAGTTGTGCGGGGCGACGTTGACCTCGTGCGCCTCGGCCAGCGCTGCAATCTTCATGGACTGCCACACGCCGTTCCAGGGCGTGTCGATGATGGCCACGTCCATCGCCTGCTCGCGGAAGTAGGGCAGGAACTCGCGCAAGGTGAGCAGCGTCTCGCACGACGAGATGGGGTGCGGGCTCTGCCGGCGGATGTAGCCCAGCGCCTCGGCGCTATAGGTGTCGATCTCGACCCAGAACATGTCGAGGTCGGCAATCGCGCGCAGGATCTCGAGGTAGCCTTCCGTCTTGGCGTTGAAGTTGAGGTCGAGCAGCAAATCAACGTCGGGGCCGGCGCCGTCGCGGAGCGCCTCCAGATGCGTGCGCAGGTCGCGCAGGACTTTCCGGTCGACGTTGAGCTCGGGATAGAACGGCGCGCTGAAGCCCGGGCGCCAGCCCTGCGGCTTGCCGCCCTCGTAGAGGAAGATGTTGGTCTTCAGCGCCCCGAAGCCCTTCTCGCGCACCTCGCGCGCAATCGCCTTGACGCCGTCGAGGTCGGTGATGGCCGGCTTGTAATAAGCGGAGTGGTTGATGCGCCAGGTGGCGCAGTGCGACCAGTAAAGGCGGATGCGGTCGCGGATCTTGCCGCCGAGCAGCTCGTAGCACGGCACGCCGAGCCCCTTGGCCTTGGCGTCGAGCAGCGCGTTCTCGATGGCGCCGAGCGCCTGGGCGATGACGCCGCCGGCGCCGGGCCGCGTGGCGCCGTAGAGATCGGCATAGATGCGCTCGTGCTCGCCGACCGTCTGGCCGACGACGCGAGAGCCCAGCCTGTCGATGATGGTGGCGAGGCCCGGCGAGCCGAAGCCTTCCGCGAACTCGCTCCAGCCGACGATGCCTCGATCGGTCGACAGCTTGACGAAGTGGTAGTTGCGCCAGCCCGCATCGCAGGCCAGCGTCTCGACGCGCGTGACTTTCATTGGGGCTCCTCCTGTCGCGCGGAGCCTAGCACGCCGACCGCAACTTGAGATCGCACCCCTGTCATCGCGCGCGTCGTCATCCCGTGCAGCCGCCGCGCTGCAAGCGCGGCCGGCAGAGGCACGGGACCCCTGCACGTGCAAACCCGCTCGCGCTCAGCTGAATTTCGCCGGCGGATCGACAGGCTTCCGCCAAATACCTTCATCCCCGCAGCGGCATTCCGCTCGGAGCGTTGCGATGTGAGGGGAGCGGGGGCGCTCGGCACCCTGGCTCTTTCTGTAAGAAGAGGCGCAAAGCGCCCCCGCTACCGACACGGAATCCTGAGTGCGCGGACCAGAACGAGCCAGCTGGCGTCACCCCCAGGGGGTTCTTGGCAGAACATTCCGTGGCGGCCCTCGGCTCGCATCTGTGAGACGCCTCTCGAGCAGCGCCCCCTCGTGACCCGAGGCAAGGCCGATCATGCCACGCCCGCAACCGGCGGGGATAAGTGCGATCTTGGTTAACGCGGGGCGCGACTCCGTCGCCGCCAACATGCGCTCAACAAGCCTCAACAATCGCCAACATGGCCATCAACATGCACAACATCAGCGCCGCCATCTCGCCGCCGACCATCTCCCGCAACCCGCCCCACGAACGTCATCCCGTGCAGGCGCCGCGCCACCGGCGCGGGCACCGGAGGCACGGGACCCATGCAAGTGTCCACTTGCGCTCGCGCAGTTATGGGCGGCCTTGGTCCCCGATATTTCGCTTCGCGAAATTCCGGGATGAGACACCTACTCCGCCGCCTGCGCCTGGCCCTCGAACGGGAGCCCCAGCTCCGTCCACAGCGTGGACAGCGCCGCCACCAGCCGGTCGATATCCGCGTCGGAGTGCTGCGGCGTGGGCGTGAGCCTGAGCCGCTCGGTGCCGCGCGGCACGGTCGGGTAGTTGATCGGCTGCACGTAGATGGCGAACCGCTCGAGCAGCGCGTCGGTGATGCGCTTGGTCAGCACCGGGTCGCCGACCAGGATCGGCACGATGTGGCTGGGGTTGTCCATCACCGGCAGGCCGGCGCGCGTGAGGCGCCCTTTCAGCGTGCGCACGCGGTCCTGGTGGCGCTCGCGCTCGGCGCCGCTCGCCTTCAGGTGCCGGATGCTGACGACCGCGCCAGCGGCGATGGCCGGCGCCAGCGAGGTGGTGAAGATGAAGCCCGGCGCATAGGAGCGGATGGCGTCGCACAGGTCGGCG
>DATEVP010000391.1:0-2345 GCA_035258465.1 Hyphomicrobiaceae bacterium | reverse complement strand
TGGTCGGCATCCTCGCTCTGGGCGACATCAGCCATTCGGCGCCTACCGACCTGGTGTCCGAATGCATCAAGAGCGTTTCGGCCCACCACTGAAGCACGGTGTGATCGCACTCGGCCGGTGAAGCCGTGGCCGCGCAGTCCTAGAGACCGCCTGGCCTGGCGGCTGCTCGAGACGATCGAGCAGCATTTTCAGGCATGCCGATGAGCTTTCTCGCCGCACTGGCCTGTCCAAAGATCAGGTGGTGACGGAATTGGCCCGTATGCTGCCAAATGTCGTGGATAAGCTGACCCCTGAGGGTCGACTGCCGACACGGCAAGAGATAATGCGGCTAATGTCCTAGCGGCGTATCAATCACCTAACCGAGTCCAGCCCAGAGGGGGTCCTTCATGGGGATCATTGCCTGGATTGTCTTGGGTCTGATCGCGGGCTTCATCGCCAGCAAGATTTTTGTCGGCTCCGGCCAGGGCATGTTGCTCGACATTGTGCTCGGTATCGTGGGCGCGGTGGTCGGCGGCTATCTGTTCACCGCCGTCGGCGCGACGGGCATCACCGGTTTCAACATTTACAGCATGATCGTCGCGATCATCGGCGCCATCGTCGTGCTTTGGCTTTATCACGCCGTCGCTGGCCGTTAGCTTTTCGGGAGAGAGGTGAGCGCGGGTAGCGCTCACCTCTAACCCTCCTCACGCCGAAAAAAGAAGGAGCTCGCGTTCAGCGAGAAGCCCGACGGCTACCGCTGGCGCGCAAGATGCGGCCATCTCGCGCACGCCCGGCGCGCATTCGATCAGCTCGGCGAAATCGCGATAGGGGCGGCCAAGGCGCTGCGCGAGGTGCCGCGCGATGAAGCGCCCGCAGCCGGCGCCGATTACCGGTGCGTCCGCCTCGATCTCTTCGCGCGCGGCAAGCGTCAGCGCCGCCGCCTCGATCTCGGCGAGCTGGCAGTCGGCGAAATGGCGGGCAAGATCGGTCAACGCCAGAAGGCCCGCATCGCTCACGTCGCGGCCGAGCATGCGGGCAAGCCGCGCGGCACTCTCTTGCGTGCTCTTGCCCTTAAGGTCGGGGGCCGGGTATGGGTCGGCATCGAGGGGCAACTCGCCCAACAGCCGCCAGACGTCGGCCATGGTGGCAAAGCGCTCGGCGGCGATGCGCTGCATGCGCCCCTTGAACGGAGCCGTTCGCGCCACCGCCATCACCGGCGTGCGCACTACGCCGGTATAGATGAGCTCGCTCTCGGCGAGCCGGTCGCCGTCGGTAAAGCCGCGCGCCGCCACTGCGCCTTCTTTGAGCGGGACGAGGTCTGTCGTGGTCGTGCCCACGTCGACGAACAGCCCGTCAGGGAAGACTTGCGCGACCAGCGTGGCGCTCGCATGCCAATTGGCCGAGGCGACGTCGGGAGAGCGTTCCACGGCGCGGATGCAATCGAGAAAGCCCGCCCTGCCGCCATAGAAGAAAGCGTCTCCATCCGAGGCCCTCCGCATCATATCGACCAGATAGGCGACGCCCTCGGCGCGATCAGAAAACACATCGGACAGTTCGCCCGTCATGGTGACGGCGTGTGCTGCGCCAGGGGGGCACAGACGAAGCGCCTCCTCGAGCGCAGCATCGAATTTGCTGACGTCTTGCCGGATCGGGCAGGGGATTTGCGCTACGTGGACGGCACGTCCTTTTTCGATGTGGGCAAGCTTCAGATTGGCGCCCCCCAAATCCCAGCCCACGACGGTGGTCATTTTGTCCTCTTTTCGCGATATGACCGGACTTGTTCCGGCCATCTCCGCTGTGCATCTACAGGAGTGGAAGGCCGTGGCAAACCCCGGCCCTGAACTGCCCTAAATGCATTGGAGACGCGACCCATGGGCGACTTTGCTGTCATCCCCGCTCTCGATCTCAAGGACGGCGCCGTCGTCCATGCCAAAGCCGGCAACCGCGCCGACTATCGTCCCATTGCGAGCCCCTTCGGCGCGGCCGACGATCCCGTAACGATCGCCCGCCGGCTCCTCGCTGTCACCGGCTCGCCGTCTCTCTATATCGCCGATCTCGACGCCATCGCCGGCACCGGCAATCACTTCGAGCTGGTTCGCGGGCTAGGCTACGCGCTGCCCGACACCACCCTGTGGATCGACGCAGGCTTCTCCGACGTTGCCGATTGCGCCTTCTGGCTGCCGCTCGGGGCGACCCTGGTGATCGGCAGCGAGAGCCTTGCCGCGGTGGACGATTGGCGGGAGATTCGAGGAGCGTTCGGCGAGAGTGTCGTGCTGTCACTCGATTTCGGCACTGACGGCAGCCGCGGTCCCGAGCCGTTGTTCAGCGATCCCGCGCTGTGGCCTAAGCGGCTAATCGCCATGGAC
>DATEVP010000390.1:0-3065 GCA_035258465.1 Hyphomicrobiaceae bacterium | reverse complement strand
TGCCGGTGTCCGACAGCGTGCGCCACTGGCACGCCTCCCCGCGTGCGGCCGTGGGCTTCATGCGGCACGCGGCGACCATCGATCTCGCCAAGGTCGGGCCGCGCCGGGCGCTGACCATGCCGGGCCTATCCGTGACGGTGGCCGAGCAGATCGCAGCACTCGAGAAGGTGGCGGGCGACAAGGTGGTGGCACGCATCCGCCGCGAGCCCGATCCTTTCATCGAGAAGATCGTGGCCGGCTGGCCCCGCAATTTCGCGGCAAAGCGGGCGCAGGAGCTGGGCTTCAAGGCCGACGACAGCTTCGAGCAGATCGTTCGCATCCACATCGAGGACGAGCTGGGCGGCCGCGTCCCGTGACGATCATGCATCAGGTGCCGCGGGTTTCAGCGAGCACGGCAGGTTCGGCCGCGCTCCCGCCTTGTGGATGGCCATGGCTTGGCCGAGCATGAGGGCAAAGGGCCGTTGGGGCTCTTCGAGGGGAGATCGACAAATGCGCATCTTGCCGACGGCCGCGATTGTCGCGGTCCTGGCCGCGACGCTGAGCCAGCTCATCGCACCGGGCGCGGATGCCCAGCAGCGGCGCCGCGCCGGCGATCCCGGATACGGCTACGTGACGGCGGAGAGCCGATACAGCAGCGCCACCATCACCGCGCCCGTGCGCACCGGCTCCCATGGCCGGCTCGAGGTGGGCCTGCCGGGCGGCACCTGGCTCGAGTGCGGCCGCAGCTGTCGCGATACGTTGCGAAGAGAAACGATTGATTTCTGGTACAGCCGCGATCCGCGCGGCACCCCGGACGGGCCGGGCTATCTGCGATTCCGCTTCTGAGGCACCCCCACGACGAGCTCAGCCTGGTGCTGGAACAAGAGGCGTTGGCGGCTCAGTGCTCGCCGTCCCAGCCCCCTGGGTTCGATCGCGCGTAGCGCAGCTCGACGGGGCTGTCGAGGTCGCGCCCGGAGCGCTCGAAGCCCACCTTCCAGTCGCGCAGGTGCCGATCGACCCACAGCCGCCCCTTCTCGCGGTCGCGGTCGCGCAGGGCCTCGTAGATGTTGGTGTGCGCCTCGATCAGGCGCGGGATGCCGCGCGGGTTGTTGGTGATGATGAGGGCGGTGGTGGGCCGCACCAGCATGCTGGACGGCTCCTTGGCCAGCAGCAGCACGCGGTTGTGCGCCGCCTTGCCGATCAGCCGGTGGAATTCGGCGTCGAGCTCGGCCACGGCCGCGGCGTCGCCCTGAACCTTGCGCGTGTCGGCGATGTTGGCGGCGAGGGCGGCCAGGTCCTCCTCGGTCCGGTTGTCCATGGCCTGGTCGACGGCCGCCGGCTCCAGCGCGCGTGACGTGTGCCACAGCTCGCGGAAGGTCACCTGCTGCAGGATGAGCGCGCGGCTCATGCGCGTGGCGAGCCCGCGGTAGTGCGGCACGGCCACCAGCAGGCGGCGGCTCGCCTCGCGCGTCACCAGGCCCGACTGCTCGAGCAGGCGGATGCCCTCGCGCACGGTGGAGCGGTTGACGCCGAACTGCTTGACGAGCTCCAACTCCGTGCCGACGGGGTCGCCTGGACGCAGGCGGCCGGCAAGGATCTTCTTCTCGATCGCCTCCGCGACCAGCTCGTAGGCCGGTCTCGTCCTGATGCGCTCGAACCTGGTGGCCGCCTGCGTCATCTGTCTCTCTCGGATCGGCTTCGGCCGCCGGTTTCCCCGCGGCCGAAGCCTTCCTTCGCGTTCCCCACTATTGGGTCGGAGCCTCGTTCGACAGGATGTCGCCGAACAGCTCCCAGGTCTCGCCCTTGAAGCGATGCATTTTCACCGACTGGAGCGGATAGAAGTCGGCCGCGCTGGTGTTGGCCTTGATGCCCTCGATCACCATGGGCAGCTGGACGCCCTTGAGGTTGGCCGCCTGCTTCATGACATTGGCGCGTGTCAGGTCATCGCCGCATTGCTTCAAGACGACGTGCAGGAGGGCGGATACCGCATAGGCATAGCCGTTGGCGCCGTCGGCAAGGTTGCCGTTGGGGTAGTGCTTCTGCATGAAGGCCTTCCACTCGAGGAAGTCCTTGTCGTTGGCGTACTGCGGGTTGGTCGGGTCCTTCAGATAGTGTGCCATGAGAATGCCCTGGCTGTTTTCGAAGCCGGCGGGCTTCATGACGACCGCGACCTGGGTTGAGACGTTGTTGAGGTAGTGCGCCGGCTTCCAGCCGATCTCGGCCGCCTTCCGGATCGCCTGCGCCGCAAACTTGGGCGTGGTGATGTTGAAGAACACGTTGGCACCCGAGTTCTTGAGCTGGATCATCTGGCTGTCGACGGTCGGATCGGTCACCTCGTAGGTGGAGAGCTGCACGATCAGCTTGTCGGCGTCCTTGCCCAGTCCCTGCTTGAAGCCGTTCAAGTAGTCCTTGCCGTAGTCGTCGTTCTGCATCAGCACGCCGATCTTCGGGTCCTTGACGTTGGCCAGGATGTGCTTGGCGTAAATGATGGACTCCGAGACATAGTCGGGCTGGAAGCCCATGGTCCACGGGAACTCCTTCGGGTTGCCCCATTTGGAGGCGCCGGTGGCCACGAACAGCTGCGGCACTTGCTTGGCGTTCATGTACTTGTGGATGGCCGTGTTTGGGGGCGTGCCGAGCGTCTGGAAGACGAACAGCACCTTGTCCTCCTCCACCAGCTTGCGCACCATCTCCACCGTCCTGGGCGGCGCGTAACCGTCGTCGTAGCTGATGAAGGTGATCTTGCGGCCGTTGATGCCGCCCTGCTCGTTGACCATCTTGAAGTAGGCATCGATGGCCTTGCCGATCGTGCCGTAGGCGGAGGCGTTGCCCGAATAGGGATTGGTGTTGCCGATCTTGATCTCGGTATCGGTCGCGCCTTCGTCGTATTTCTTCTGTGCCGAGGCCGGCGAAGCGACCAAGGCGAGCGCCAGCGCGCCCGAGCCTGCGAGCAGCAGTCTGCGTGTTGTCTGCGTCATATGACGTTTCCTCCTTTGCCCGGTTCTTTTTTCTGCAGTTTGCTTCGGCCGCCCAGGCTCGGCGGCCGAAGCACTTCTCGAAATAGCACCACCCTTACTGGGTCGGGG
>DATEVP010000389.1:0-12322 GCA_035258465.1 Hyphomicrobiaceae bacterium | reverse complement strand
CTCACTTTTGAAATGGTCCATCTCCATGCCTGTGATTAAAACGGGAATGCATTCATTGGAGGTATTTTCGCTATCTGTTGTCCTTAACTATTTCGTGAACATAATTGTGTTGACTGGATCCCCCTCTCTTGGCGATCGAGTCCAAACGGTTCCCGGCGTGGTCAATGAGCGAGTCTGCGAGTGTCGTCCGATACTGTAGTGTCGATCTTCATTTGTCCACGTTATGGCAGCATCCTTCTGGCAGTGGGCCACCGTGCCGGCGGTTCAGCGCCCGCGTCTGTTGCTGACACATTGTGACCGTCCACCCTCCGGCAGCTTCCTGGGCATAGGGGGAGTCGCGCGGCCTCCGTCCATTGCCGCAGTCACGCAAGCCTGCTCAGCCGCCTAGCACTTGGCGATGCCGATGGAGATGCGGTTCACGTCGAGGCCCTTGGGCGAGATGTTGATCGACTGCTTGCACGCCGACAGGCTGACGTTCATGGCCGCGGTGAAGTTGGCCCCCTGGATCGAAAGAACCAGGCTGGTGCCGGTGTAGCGGCCGGTGACCTCGCCGGTGGCCGAGTAGGTCTTCTCCTCCCAGCTGCCGGACACGTGCTCGCCCTTCACGCGCAAATCCGCCAAGGCGTTGATGCTGTAGTCCGTGCTGGCACAGCGGATGCTCTGCTTGATCTGGCCGCCGTCGTCGCTGACCTTGTAGATCACGGCGCATTTCACGCGCTCGGTGTTGCCGCTGGAGAGCGTGACGGAGCCCGCGCCGGTCCAGTACCCGGCCATCTCGCCGATGGGGCTTGCCCCGGCCGCCCACGCAACCGTGCACAAGGCAAGACAGCACCCCGCTGCAATCATTCTCATGGCGTCCATTTCCCACTGGGTTTCGGAGCCTACGCCCGGCATCATGCAGAATTGCGACCGGTCAGCAAAAGAATTCTTGGCCGCTCCACAGGGGCACCCCTTTGTATGAGGCGTGGCCTTGGCTATCGGCAAAAATACTCAGGCGCCGGGCAGGGCCGCTTCAGGCCGGCGGCGGCCCGCGACGGATGGCAAAGAGGTGGTCGACAGGCCCTCTCCCCTTTCCGATCCCCAGCGCGCGCCCGTGCGCCAACGCCTCCCACACGAAAGTCTTGGCGCGTCCGACGGCCTCTCTCAGCCCCACGCCCTGTGCCATCAGGGCCGCGATAGCCGCCGACAGGGTGCAGCCGGTGCCGTGCGTGTGGAGCGTGTCGATACGGGGCCGCGCGAAGCGTTCGATGCCGGCGCTGTCGCAGAGGATGTCGACGGCGGCTTCACCGCTGCCGTGCCCGCCTTTGACAAGCACGGCCTCGCACCCGAGCGCCAGCAACGCCTTGGCCTGCGCCACGGCCTGCGCTTCGCTTCCGGCCACGCTCGCGCCGAGGAGGCAGGCCGCTTCCGCCAGGTTGGGCGTGATGATCGTGGCCAGCGGCACCAGCGCGCGCTTGACCGCATCGACCGCATCGGGCGCCAGCAGGATGTCGCCGCTCGTCGCCACCATCACCGGGTCGACCACGAGCGGACACGCGGGGCCCGAGCGCAAGGCGCCTGCGACCGCTTCGACGATGCCGGCGTTGGCGAGCATCCCGGTCTTGATGGCGCCCGCCGCGAGATCGCCGAGCACGGCCTCGATCTGCGCGACCACGAAGGATGCCGCCACCGGCTCGACCGCCGACACGCCGCGGGTATTCTGCGCGGTGAGCGCCGTTATCGCCGAGGCGCCATAGACGCCGAACGCCGAGAACGTCTTGAGGTCGGCCTGGATGCCGGCGCCGCCCGAGCTGTCCGACCCGGCGATGGTGAGCGCGACCGCCGTCGCTTCGGACTGCGGCCCGGTCATCGCGCGCCCTCCCTCAGGATGTCGGTTTGCAGCCGCTTGGGCGTGAGGTGCTCCTCGATGTTCGTCAGCACCGGCACGTTATCGATCAGCCACTGCCCGAACCAGTTGAGCGATCCGGTCAACACGAGAAGGCCGGCCACGATCAGCAGCACCCCCATCGCCATCTCGACGCGGCCCAAGTGGCGGCGGAAGCGTTGCAGGAAAGCGACGAACGGGCCGATGGCCACGGCGGCCAGGATGAAGGGAATGCCGAGTCCCAGCGAGTAGACGAGCAGCAACCGCACGCCGGCCCCGAGGCTCGCCTCGTTGGCGGCAAGGGTCAGCACGGTGGCCAGCACCGGCCCGATGCACGGCGTCCAGCCGAAGGCAAAGGCGAGCCCCATGACGAACGCGCCCGCCAGGCTCGCGCCTTGCGTGTGGGAATGAAAGCGCGCCTGGCGATAGAGCAGGCCGATACGCAGGAGCCCGAGGAAATGCAGGCCGAAGGCGATGATGACGAGACCCGCGATGAAGGACAGCTGGGCCTTGTGCGCCTGGATCCATTGCCCCAGCACGGAGGCGCCGGCGCCGAGCCCGACGAACACGGTGGTGAATCCCAGCACGAAGAACACGGACGCCAGCACGACCCGCCGCCGCAGGTGCGGATCGATGCGCCCCTCGCCCGTCATCTGCTCGATGGTGGTGCCGCCGAGATACCCGAGATAGGGCGGCACCAGCGGCAACACGCATGGCGACAGAAAGCTCACGAGGCCCGCCAGCGCCACGCCGAAATGGATGTAGACCTGGGTGAGCATGCCTTCCGGGCGAGGTGATGCGCCGTCAGCCCCCCGCGCGCACGAATTTGACGGACCTGCTGGCCTCCGGCCGCACCACGTTGCGGCCCTTGAGGTGGCTGGCGACGACGTGCCAGATGGGTGGCCCCTCGGTCGCCTCGTTGACCGAGCCCCATCCCGCCACGACGTACTCCTTGTCGGGGAGGATCGGCGCGCCGGAGCCGAGGAGATGCATGTTGGCGATGCGCCGGCCCATGGGCGCATCGATGTTGACCGTGTAGCCCATGCCTCCGACCCGCACCATGTCGCCGCCCTGCTGGTAGTAGGGATCGGGATTGAACGAATTATCCGCCACCTCCTCGAGGATCGACTTGAGCATCTCGCCCTTCATGGGGGTGCGATAGACGGCGGGATAGGTGATCGCCGTGGCGTTGTAGATGTCCTCCCACGTCACCGGCTGGCCGGAGATCAGCGTGCCGCCCCAGCGGAAGCCGGGTGAGAGGGCAATCTCGGCGTCGCGCTGCGCCAGAATCGCGTCGCAGATGAGCTCATCGAGCGTGCCGGCAAACGTGCCGCGGCGGAAGAGCAGCCCTTCGGTGCGGGCGAGCTCGGTGCGCAGCATGGCCTCGTGCGGGGACCGGATGTCGTCGATCAGCGCGCGCATATCCGGATCGGGCGCGATGGCATCGGACAGCACCGGGATCAGCCCATAGGAGAAGTCCCTCACCCGACCGTTGCTCACCTCGAGATCGAGGCGCGACAGGAACTTGCCGTGCGAGCCCGAAGCGATCAGCAGCGTGTCGCCGATCCTGACGGGCGCTGGCAGCGCATCATGCGTGTGGGCGGTCAGGATCACGTCGATGCCGTCGACGCGGGATGCCAGCTTGCGATCGACGTCGAAGCCGTTGTGCGACAGCAGCACGACGACCTCGGCGCCACGACGGCGCGCGTCTGCCACCGACCTGCGCAGCGCGGTCTCGCGGATGCCGAACGACCAGGTGGGAAACATCCAGCGCGGGTTGGCGATGGCAGTATAGGGAAACGCCTGGCCGATCACGGCGACCGAGACGCCGCCCTTCTCGATGAAGCGGGTCGAGGCGAACACGGGCTCCTCGAAGTCGCCATCGCGGACGTTGCCCGCCAGGAAGGTGAGGCCCGACGAGCCGGGCCGATTGAGCGTGCCGTAGAGCTCCTCGATGCGCCTTGCCCCCAGCGTGAATTCCCAATGGCCGGTGGTGGCGTCGACGCCGAGCGCCGACATCACGGCGATCATGTCCGCGCCCTGGGTCTTGAGCGCCGTGTAGGAGCCCTGCAGCGCGTCGCCGCCGTCGAGCAGCAGCACCCGCTCGGCGCCCCGCTCCGCGCGGATCGCCTTGACGAGGCTCGCCATCCGATCCATGCCGCCGACGCGGCCATAGGTCTTGGCCAGCGCCTCGTAGTCGGACGAGCTCAGCATATAGGCGCTAGCCGAGCCCTCGGGAATGCCGAACGCGGCCAGCAGCTCGGACCCCGTGATGTGCGGCGAGGCCGTCCTTGCATCGCCCACGCCGAGATTGAGGGAGGGCTCGCGGTAATAGAGCGGCTTCAGCTGCGCGTGGCAGTCCGCCATATGCAGGATCGTCAACTGTCCCTTCGGCGCGAACCGCAACAGATCGTCCTGGCGGATCGCCTGCTGCGCCGCGAGGCGCCCGATGCGGCCATCCAACCCGCCGATGGCGGCAGCGGCAGCGGCAATCTGCAGAAAGGCTCGGCGGCTGACCATGCTTCGACCTGTTACCTGTTTCTCGACGACGCGGCTGGCGCGGCCTTGGCCAACAGGCCAGCAGCGCCAAATCGGTCGCCCCTAATTGCTGACAGCGCGGCTCGGCGGCATTGCGCGCGCCGCCCGATCCTCGATCCGGTCGCCCTTCAGCGATGCATCGGCGCTCCTATTGCGGGCGCCTCGGCGCGGGTTGTAGAGGTCGATCTCGAGCATCACCGGTATCTCTCCAATGATAAGTGCGAGCCCGAGCCCGCGCTGTCAATGGCGGAGTGAGCCGGCGAAGGCCGGTTGCATCGCAAATTCAAGGATTTAGCTAGTGAGCGGCGCGGGCCAGCGCGGCGATGCCGGGGAGGGTGCGCCCCTCCAGCCATTCCAGGAACGCGCCGCCGGCCGTCGAGACGTAGGTTAAGCGGTCCGTAACACCCGCCGCGTTGAGCGCTGCAACCGTATCGCCGCCGCCGGCCACCGAGACGAGCTTGCCAGCCGTGGTCAACGCCGCGACCTCACGTGCCAAGCCGAACGTGCCCTCGCCGAAGGGAGCCACCTCGAACGCACCGAGCGGGCCGTTCCAAACCAGCGTCTTGCAGCGGCCGATCACGGCCGTGTAATGCGCGACCGTCTCCGGCCCCACGTCGAGGATCATCTGATCGGGCAGCACCTCGAGCGCGGCAACGGTGCTCGCCTTCGCGCCCTCCGCCAGCTTGCTTGCAACCACCACGTCGTGCGGCAGCACGACCTCGCAGTGGCGCATCTTCGCGGCATGCATGATCTCCAGCGCCGTCTTGGCGAAGTCGGGCTCGGCCAGCGATTTGCCGACGTTGACGCCTTCGGCGAGGAAGAACGTGTTGGCCATGGCCCCGCCGATGATCAGCTTGTCGACCTTGCCGGCGAGGTTGGTGAGCAGCGGGATCTTGGTCGACACCTTGGCGCCGCCGATCACGGCCGCGGTCGGGCGCGCGGGGCTGTCGAGCACGCTCCTGAGTGCCTCCACCTCTTCCATCAGCAGCGGGCCGGCATAGGACGGCAGCAGCTGGGTTATGGCATCGGTGGAGGCATGCGCCCGGTGCGCGGTCGAGAAGGCATCGCCCACGAACAGATCGCCCAGCGCGGCGAGGCGCTTGGCGAACGCGGGATCGTTCTTCTCCTCGCCCTTGTGAAAACGCAGGTTCTCGAGCACGGCGACCCGGCCCGGCGACAGCGCCGCAACCGTTCGCTCCGCCGGCTCGCCCACGCAGTCGCTGGCGAACACAATGGGCCGACCCAGAAGCTCTCCCAGCTTGTCGGCCACGGGTTTCAGGCTGAACTGCGGGTCGGGCCCGCCCTTCGGCCGCCCGAAATGCGAGATGACCACGACCAACGCGCCGCGCTTGGCCAGGTCCTGCAAGCCGGGCACCAGCCGCTCGAGCCGCGTTGCATCCGTGACCTTGCCGTCCTTGACCGGCACGTTGAGGTCGGCGCGCACGAGCACGCGCTTGGCCTCGAGGTCGAGGCCGGCGGTGGTCTTGAGCTTGCCGAGGTCCATCACTCGAGCCGAAGTCAGGTCTAGGCTGCCTTCGCCGTCTTGATTGCGGCCAGCTCGCCGGAGAGTTTTCGCTCGGCATGCCAGAGGTCGTGGGCCTCTTGCATTCGCAGCCACAGGTCGGGCCCATTGCCGCAGAACTTGCCGAGACGCAACGCCATCTCCGGGGTCACCGCGGTCGTGCCCGCGAGAATGCGGTGCAGCGTCTGACGGGTCACCCTGAGTGCCTTGGCGGCGTCGGTTACGCTCATGCCGAGCACCGGCAGCACGTCCTCGCGCAGAACCTCACCTGGATGCGTCGGGCACCGGCTCCGATCTCGCTTAGGGGTGTACTCGCTCATGGTCCTTATTCCTAGTGATATTGCTCGAGATCGACACGCAGCGCATTGCCATCCTTGAACTCGAAGGTGACGCACCAAGGTCCGTTGACGTGGACCGTGTAGCGAGTCGGCCGATAGGCGCGGAGGGCATGAAAGTCGAAACCCGGAACGTCCATATCTTGAGGCTGCTCGGCTTTGTCGAGAGCATCGAGGCGTCTTAAGATTCGCTTGTGCATCCTGGCATCGATCCGGCGCGACGAACCTGTGCTCCAAAGTCGTTCCAACGCCTTGCTTCTGAAGCTCTTTATCATACGCCGTAACACGACTTGTTACAAGCCGCGTTGTCAACAGGCGTGTTACATGGCTGTCGACGCGCCGCGCACCGATTTTGAGGCATTTTTCGCGTTTCGGCCCCGGTTTCGATGGCGTTATCGAGGAGCTCCTTCCCGCAGGCTGACGTCGGCCAGAGCTCGTTCATTGAGCTCCTATCGGGAGCTTTCCCTCCGGTGCGCGCTTAGCAGCTTCAGTGCCGCATCGGCAACCTTGGCCGGCGTGATGGCGAAGTGCGCGAAGAGCTTGGGCGCCGGGGCAGAGGCGCCGAAGCCTTCCATGCCGACGAACGTCCCGCCATCACCGAGCCAACGCTCCCAACCGAGGCCAACCGCCGCTTCGACGCCGATGCGAGGCGCGGAGCCCAGCACGCCGGCGCGATAGTTCGCCGGCTGACCGGCGAACAGCTCCCAGCACGGCATCGAGACGACTGCAGCTTGCACACCCTCTCGGGCCAAGAGGTCCCGCGCCTCCACGGCGAGGCTCACTTCCGAGCCGGTGGCGAGCAGCGTCACATCGCGCTTACCGTCTTTCGCTTCGGCCAGAACATAGGCCCCCTTGGCCGACAGGTTTTCCGCATCGGCCGCCATCCTGAGCGCGGGCACGGCCTGGCGCGTCAACGCCAGAACCGACGGCGTGGTCTTGGCCATGAGCGCCAGCTCCCAGCACTCGGCGACTTCGATCGGGTCCGCCGGGCGAAACACGTTGAGGTTCGGCATGGCGCGCAGGGCCGCCAGATGCTCGACCGGCTGGTGCGTCGGCCCGTCCTCGCCGAGCCCGATCGAATCGTGCGTCATCACATAGATCACGCGCTGGCCCATGATCGCGGAGAGGCGGATCGCCGGCCGGCAGTAATCGGTGAAGACCAGGAACGTGCCGCCGTAGGGCACCACGCCGCCGTGCAGCGCCATGCCGTTCATGGCCGCGGCCATGGCGTGCTCGCGCACGCCGTAGTGGATGTAGTTGCCGCCGAAGCTCCCGGCCGCGACGGCTGCGTGGTGCTTGGTGCGCGTGCCGTTGGAGCCGGTCAGGTCCGCCGAGCCGCCGATCAGGCAGGGCAGCACGGGCACCAGTTTCTCCAGCACCTTCTGCGAGGCGACGCGGGTGGCGATCTTCGGCGGCGCCGCCATGAACTCCGCTTTGATCTCGCCGACGGCCTTCGCCAGGGCCTCGATCGCGGCCCCATCCATCGGATCGCCGAGCGCCGCACGCTTGCTCGCGTCGAGCTTGGCCGCGCGCTGCTCCCACGCCTGGCGTTGCGCAATCCCCCTCGCGCCCGCCGCACGCCAAGCAGCCAGCACGGGCGTCGGCACCTCGAAGGCGCCATGGGTCCAGCCGAGCTTCTCGCGCGCACCCTTGATTTCGTCGGCGCCCAGCGGCTCGCCGTGGGTTGAAGCCTTGCCTTGCTTCGTCGGCGCGCCGTAGCCGATGACCGTCTTGCACGCAATCAGCGTCGGCTTGTCCGAGCGGCGCGCGGCCTCGATCGCCTTGGCGATGGCGGCGGCGTCGTGCCCGTCGATCCTCTGCGTCGCCCAGCCCGACGCCTCGAAGCGCTTGCCCTGGTCGTCCGACACGGCAAGCGACGTCGGCCCGTCGATCGAGATCTGGTTGTCGTCGAAGAGCACGATCAGCTTGCTGAGCTTCAGGTGCCCGGCAAGCGAGATCGCCTCGTGGCTGATGCCTTCCATGAGGCAGCCGTCGCCAGCAAGGACGTAGGTGTAATGATCGACGATGCCATCGCCCAGCCGCGCGTTGAGCAGCCGCTCGGCGAGCGCCATGCCGACCGCGTTGGCGAGGCCCTGACCCAGCGGGCCCGTGGTCGTCTCGATGCCGGGCGCTTGCCCATGCTCGGGATGGCCCGCGGTCTTGGAGCCGAGCTGGCGGAAGTTGGCGAGCTCCTGCATCGTCATTCCCGCATAGCCGGTGAGATGCAGCAGCGCGTAGAGCAGCATCGAGCCGTGGCCGGCGGAGAGCACGAAGCGGTCGCGGTCGGGCCAGCCGGGCTGGGACGCGTCGAACTTGAGGTAGCGCGTGAACAGCACGGTCGCCACGTCGGCCATGCCCATGGGCATGCCGGGATGGCCGGACTTGGCCTTCTCCACCGCGTCCATGGCCAGCGCCCGGATGGCGTTCGCCATGTCCCTGTGCGCTACGGCGCTGTCGATCTCGTGCTTCACCGCTGGCCTGCCCATGCCTCGCCCCCGCTGGCATAACGATCCCTTGTGCGGTCGCAGCATTAGCGGGCTGGCGTACGCACGTCCACCAATCAGCAGCTGGTGGCACAGCATGTCCCCCAAATTTGTTGGAATCGCCGGTGTGTGCCTGTGAGACGCGCGGGAAAAGCACCTACCCGATAACCGCTTGCACACCTTTCGCCTTCACGATCGCCAATAACCGCGCGGCGGCGCCCCGTGGACGCTTCTCCTCACGCTCCCACTGACTGAGTGTACTGGTGCCGACGTTGAGGATGCGAGCGAACACAGCTTGGCTCATGTTGGCCTTTTCGCGGAGAGCAAGAATTTCTCGGCCGGAAGGCGGCTTGAGGCGCTTGAGCCTGGTCAGATCAACCTGTTTGGCCGTTATCTTATCGTAATCGGCGCTCGTCATAAGACCTGAGCGACGCAACCCCGCAGCTGTTTCCAGCAACTCGGCTATCCTTCGCTCACGGCCCGTCATTCTCTTGGTCATGGCTCGACCTCTCTCAGTTCGCCGTCGGCGATAGCCGCCGCAATCCGATTGTCGTCGCCTTCGAGGACGACCCGCCCCACAGCCTTCCAACGCGCCAACTCGTGACCATCCAGGTTCTCGCGCTCGTTCTTGGCGAAGCCATAGAGAAACACTGCACGCAGCCCAGCTCGATAAGCGATGATCGTCCGATAACCGCCACGTCGCCCCTTCCCTTCGCGGGCGATACGCTGCTTGATGAGTCCTCCCCCGAGATCGGCATCTATGAGCCCTTCTTCCGCGCGATCAACCGCCTCTACCAGGGCCGCTTCAGATATGTGTTCTTTCCGCTGAAAGCGCACGAAGGTCTTGATAGCGTAGATCCTCATACATAATCATCCATGACACTTAATGCTATAGCACAATAGACTATATTAGTAGGATGCGGCGCTGTTGGTCGCGCTCAAGTCACCGGTTATCCTCGATCGGCTCGTAGCGGGTCCAGTCGAAGGTGCCCTGGTCGCGCTCGTCGACGGCGCGCTTCCAGCCTTCCTCCTCGGCCCGGCGCTTGAAGTTGAGGCCCTCCTTCGTGTGGCGGGTGATGCCATCGAACAGCGTCGCGATCATCTGCGTCGTGGAGAGCCCCATGTTGGCGAGCGCCTGGTTGACCATCAGCTTCTGCATCATCAGTTGGTTCTGCGGCACCGTGGCGATGCGATGGGCGAGCGCATCGACCTCCTCGTCGAGCCTTTCGGCCGGCACCGCCTTCAGCACGAGGCCCAGCTTCTCCGCCTCCCTGCCGTCGATCTTGTCGCCCGTGAACAGCATGCGCTTGGCACGCTCCGGCCCCAGCCGGTAGAGCCACATGGCCGTCGTGGGACAGCCCCAAACGCGCACCGGCATGTAGCCGATGCGGGCATCCTCGGCCATCAGGATGATATCGGAGCAGAGCGCGATGTCGGAGCCACCGGCCACCGCGAACCCGTGCACCTTGCAGATCACCGGCCGCTTGGAGCGGAACAGGCTCATGAACGCTTCCGTGTTGCGCATCATGAAGGCGTAGTCGCGCATCGGGTCCCACGGCATGTCCTGGGTGTAGCGGTTGGCGCCGTCGGCCTGCGCGTAGTGCATCAGGTCGTAGCCGGCGCAGAAGGCACGGCCGGCACCGGCAAGCACGATGACGTGCACGGCTTCGTCGGCGTCGGCGCGCTCGACGGCAGCCGCCAACTGGCGGGGCAGGTCGTCGTCGATGGCGTTGAGAACTTCGGGGCGGTTCAGCGTGATGCGCGCGATCCGGCCATCCCGCTGGTAGAGCACCTTCTGCATGGCCTTCGCTCCCTTCTCGGCAAAGAAGAAAGCCTAGCCGCAGGCATGCAGATACGCACGTCCAAACTCCCTCTGGACGCGCGTCCCATGTCGATCTCGGTAGCCCGCGGGCCGGTCGTCTTAGCTGTTCGGACGCGCCGCGTCTTCCATCCGCGCCTGGATCGCCTGCATGGTGTCGTCAGCGAGCGTCTTGCCGATCTTGGTCATCTGCTCCAGCTCGGACTGGTAGTCAGCGACGGCGTTCTGGAAGAAATCGGCGTAAACGCCATACATGTCGCGCATGGTCTTGCAGGCCGCGAGCTGTTGCGGCATGGCAAGGTCTTCCTTCAGACGGCGATTGAAGAACGCGACCCAATTCTTGTTCATGGTCGCGAGGCCGTCGTAGACTTTGCCGTTCATCTGCGCGAGCGCGTTCAGCGCCGGCCGGTTGAGCTCCATCAGGGCGTCGAACCCCAACGGCGCCATCATGGGCGGAATCCCCATATCGGCCCGCCCGTTCGTTGTCTTATCTTGCATGCACTCCATCCTCCGCTGCTAGGGTGCCCCCGAGGCGATTCTAACCGCGCCTTTGAAGGGCGCACCCTTTTTCAAATCACAATTTGCTGAAGTTGGGGCAAAGAGGCCAAAAAGCTGTGGATAACTCGGAAATATCTGTGCCGAGCATAAACGGCGACGCGCGAGTGTTGCTCCTCACGCGGGCGGATTGCTCAAAAGGAACGCAGCGAGCTCGGCCCGCGTGGGCAGACCCGCCCGCGATCCCAGACGCATGCACTTGAGCGCCGCCACGGCCGCAGCGAAGCGCGCGCATTCTGCCGCTGGGCGGCCCTCCGCCACCATCAGCGCGAACGCGCCGTGGAACGCGTCTCCCGCGCCGGTCGTATCGGTGGCACTCAAACTGAAGGCGGGGACGTGCTCCTCATTGTCGCCCTCGCGCCACAGGTAGCCGTCGTGACCGAGCGTGACGCCGGCATGCTTGGGGCCCAGCGAGGCGACGTGGGCGAGCCGCTCCGCGTCCGAGCCTCCGGTCGCGAACTCGCGCAGCGCCTGCGCCGAGAAGATCGCATAGTCGGTGAGCTTCAGGATGCCCCTCAACGCCTCGCGCGCACCGAGGTCCCCATCGAGAACCGTGGGAACACGCTCCTTGCGCGCCCGCGAGAACACGGCCCTGAGCCCCTCGAGCCAGCGCAGATCGCCCAGCACGACGTCGGCCTCCTTGACGCGCTCGAGCGGCAGCCAGCTCGTGCCCGAAGGCATTCCGGCATCGCGCTGCCCCACGATCAGCCGCTCGCCCTTCCCATCGACGATGATGGCCGAGGTCGAGGAGCGCGCGCCCTCGAAGGCCTGCAGATAGCGCACATCGACGCCCTCCGCCCGCAGCCCGGCGCGAATGGCGCTGCCGGCGGCGTCGTCGCCGGTCCGGCTCCACAGCTCGGCCTTGCCGCCGAGCCGGGCCACCGCAACCGCGGCATTGGCGGCCATGCCCCCGCCCGCCTCGACATGCTCCAGCGCACGCACCTTGGTCGGCTCGGGCGGAAAGGCCTCGATCCGATAGATGCGATCCAGCGCGGCGTGCCCCACACAGATGATGCGCTTGGCCGATGCCATTCTCTCCGCCCGGGCCCTTCGCGCCTCAGTCCTCACCAAGTCCGCCGCCAGCCGCCACGATAACGCCCGCTATGGGCGGCGCAAAGGCCGACTGTGCACGCAACTCCCCAAACGCAGCGCAAAATACAGCGGCTTCTGATCCAATCGCCCCCTGCGGCCGTAGACCCTTTTGCT